>CAZJIR010000169.1:0-5022 GCA_964546095.1 uncultured Pirellulales bacterium | reverse complement strand
GCTATCCTTAGCCCCTTTACTTGCCTCATGACGGCAATACCGGCAATAATCCTTGGAATTGTGAGTCTGGTCAAAATTGATAAAAGCTCCGGTCAGTTAACAGGCAGAGGCCTCGCCATCGCCGGAATTGTTATTGGTCCTGCTTCGCTGCCTGTAGTGGCACTCTTGATGGGGATTTTAATGCCGGCACTTGCCAGGACAAGACAATTAGCATTCCGAATAACTTGCGGCACAAATATGTCTGGCCTTGGTAAGGCAATGATGATTTATTCCAACGACTACGATGATAAGTTCCCAACCATTTCAAAATGGTGTGATTTACTGATTGAACACGCCGAGATAAGTCCCTTGCATCTACAATGCAAAGGCGCAACCGAGGGCCCTTGTAACTACGCAATGAATGAAAATATAGATAAATTGAATATAAACAGTGCTCCGCCCGATATGGTACTACTCTTTGAAACATACCCAGGCTGGAACCAGTCCGGCGGACCTGAAATCTTGACTACCGATAACCACCAGGGCGACGGCTGTAACGTCTTGTTTGTCGACGGCCATGTGGAGTTTGTTAGAACACATAATCTAAATAACCTCAGGTGGAAGCCGGATTAAAAAGTACGCAAAGGCTTTGCGACCATTAGCAATAACCGGCGCATGGTAATAGCCATCATCGTAGAGGGCAGCCAGCATGGTTCAAGCGACTCATTCCAGATAATTTATGTATTTATATCTATAACATTTATGAAAAATACTCAGAGAATTGCTACCTGCCAAGCAAAAAATTGTTTTTGTTGTAGATTATATTCTCATAAACTTTAGCTTCTTTACTTAACTATTTCTATTATTAATTCATGTTTTGAAGGTTTTCATTAATTCTAAGCAAGCCTTCCAATAGTCAGTTTAAATATAAAGTCTATCAAGTCGCGAATCAAGGTTAAAGTGGGGCGAAACATAACCTCACATAAAATAAATTTTCCGCTTTATATCTTACAATACGAATCAAGAATGACGTCTAAATCTACTAACAAATTTGTTCAACCACTTTGGACGTGCAATTCTTACTCTTCTACTTTTCTTGAATTCACTTTCGTATTCAAAAAAACTCTCTTCCTTCTTCACGGGAACCTTGCTTTGTTGATCTTCGAAATCACTCTTAAGTTTGTTATTCATGTTTAGATCTCCTTTAAAATTAGTTTATTCACAAAGAGGAGATGTTGGCGGAAGTGAGTGATGTCAGTCAACATCACTCCGCCTCACTTTATATTTGAAAATAAATTTTTTCTCCCCCTTTTATCGGACAAAATTAAAGAAACACTAAAGGATTTTATGAACTGATGCCGAAATATTTATTTGTCAGTCAACATCGCTCCGCGTTGGCCTAGTGTCAACGCTTTTTTTAATTTAAACCTTTATTAAAAAAGAACTTAGTGCAAGTATAGTAAAAGTTTATCTGGGTAGACTTATTGAATTAAATTCCCCACATTTTAAGGAAGGTAAAAAAAATAAGAAAAAGTCATCTTTTTTTTACAAGAATCGTCAATATGAAATGCTGAGTTTTGAGCTTCAAATAAAGTATAATTGATATTATTGAGTTTAAAGCGTGTTTATTTATCAAAAAAAAGAAAAGTTTGAAAAAATATTCAGCTTTTTCGTTGCGACTCCTTACTCTTACACTCTCTTTTTCAGCATAAATACGAAAGTAGCTTTTGACATAGTAAAATGATCAAGCAAAAAGCCTTACTAAACGAGTGAAATCCTTTTACATTCGGTGTGTGGCTCAGGAAAGGCCTATACTGACCGGACTATCCAGCCTGTTTAGGACCTCGTGCAGAATCTTAAAGAATTCGTCGTTACCCGGCCAAACAATCCTTTCGTCGCTCGGCATAGGTTTGTCGAGTTCATCAAGAAACCGAGCCAAAATCTCTTCATCCAATTTCTCAGCCGAAATACCAAGACCAAGTTTCTGGATATAATGCGCATTGATTATCTGTTCATATTGACCGGCCAAAGGTAAAAGCAGCATCTTCTTTTTCAGGTACATGCATTCACTTATTAAAGAAAATCCCGCAGAAGCTATCACCCCGCGCGCCCCTGCCAGGTCACCAAGAAAACCCTCCGTTGAACGCTCCTTAAAAATGCAATTCTCATATTCGAGGTTTTTATTAAAACCATAAACATAAAATTTCTGCCCGCCGAATTTACCAAGAATATCCCGCAACTGCTCCTCATCCTCGCCTGTTGTCGAGTACACTAAAATATGCTCCCCCGTTTTCACTTTAAGCGAACTGACAACAGGCCTTATTATAGGCGGAGCTAAAACAGCAGAATCTATCCGCAAAGGCGCATCAAAAAAATTGATGATAATGTAGGCTACCGCTCCTACATAGTGACATTCGGTAATCACACTGGCGGTTATTCTTGAAAACCAATTCTTGCCCGGATGCTCAAGCTTACAGAGTGTAAGCATGTGCTCATGGTCGATACTGATAAAAGGCACATCATTGCGCCACGCCCACCATGCACTGAAAGGCTCAAAATCCGAAATTACAAGGTCGGGATTAAATGGCTCGAAATGCTTCTTGAAAAGCTCATCATTTTGTCTGTCCGCTTCAGGCAGCTTACAAAGATTAATCTTGAGAGTTTCCGACTTGTCTATCCGCCCATCCACAAAAGCAAAGGAAAGCCCGAATATTTCTTTCACACGCTCACCGAAATATTGCTTCAGATAGAGCAGCGATTTCTGCGACCCCACAAAGATTACATCATGTCCTGCATCAAGAAGTCTTTGCCCTATCAAATGTGACCGGCTGCTATGCCCGAATCCCTCCCCCGCAACAGCGTAGATTATTTTTGCCATTTTTCCTCAGACTTCAGACTGCGTCCTACGTTTTTAGTCTTGTGTCTTGCGTCTTTGGTCTTGTGTCTATTCTACCGGTTCTCAAAGTAGTTAAGGGTCTTCTCAATTATCTTAGCAGCTACCGGAGAAGCAACAGGTCCGCCGGTATAGCCCTTGCCGAGTCCCTTGTTAGGTTTGCGTATAGAAACTAAAACCACAATGGCCGGGTCTTCAACAGGTGCCCCGGCCAAAAAGGAAGCAACATAATCGCTGTCAGAATAACCTCGTTCGTCACTTTTTGCAATATTAGCAGTACCCGTTTTTCCAAAAACCTGCCATCTTTCCAGCTTGGCCCTCTGACCGGAACCTTCATTAACAACGCCGACCAACGCCTCGCTTATAATCCATTCGGCGACTTCAGGCTTAACAACATAACCAACAGGCGGAACTGGATGCTTTAATTCCTTAACCTGACCTTCATTGTCAACAATCGCTTTGACAAGAAAAGGTTGAACCAGACGGCCGTGGTTGGCAAGGATACAGAAAGCTCGAATTAATTGTATTGCAGTTACAGTAATTTCCTGGCCAAATGGTATCCGGGTAACACTGTATCCGTCCCAATGACTTGTATCCCACAATAAGCCATTCGCCTCACCGGGCATATCGATTCCCACCTTCTTGCCAAAACCGAAAAGTCTCAATCCACGATACAGCTTCTCCTTGCCGAGCCTTTGTCCTATCTTGGCCATTCCTATATTACTTGAGTGAGCCAGAATCTCCCACACAGTCAAATCACCGAAACCCCTGCGATACTCACCAATTCTCCCAAAACCCTTGCCATGATAGTTTCCATTTTCACAGAATATCTTTTCGGTTCTATTCACAACTCCTGCATCAAGGGCAACCGCAGCCACAAACGGCTTGATTATACTTCCCGGTTCAAACTCATCAGTCAAAATACGATTACGGAGATTATTTACATCGTCAGGGCGTATTTGGGCAGGGTCAAAATCCGGCAGTGAAACCATCGCTAAAATTGCCCCCGTCTTTGGCTCAACCACAATAGCTACAGCAGACTCGGCCTGATAACTTTCGTACTGCCTTATGAGTTCATCTCTGGCAAACTGCTGGATAGTAGCATCAATAGTTAAAATAATACCATTACCGTTCATCAAAATATTGTTCTGGCCGCCCCCCTCCGATGCTGCGCACTCTTCCAAAAATAAGGGTCGAATTGGTCGCCGACGAACATCTGCAAGGAAAATATCTTCAGCCCTCGAACCACTGAGTTCTTTGTCGTATTGGTACTCTATGCCATCCAAACCACGATTATCGAGGCTCATAAAGCCAACAGCGTGCACGACCAATCGTCCCATCGGATAATGCCTTCGCCAATCCGTCTCTACGCCGACAGCACTGGAAATCCTGCGGGCGGCATCGCATTCACTCGGACCGGCGCCAACCTTGATTTTCACATAGCCCGGATTACCACTTTCGTTGATTAACTTACAGATTTCATGGGCACCCATATCTAATATTGGCTGGAGTTTGTTCGATAACTCTCTGGGATCCTGGACTCTTCGAGGTTCAACTTTAATTACCCGAACTTCATTACTCGCGGCAAGCACCCTGCCCCGACAATCAAGAATCACGCCGCGCTGTGGCTTTTGAGGCACCCATCCTCGCTGCTGTTTGAGGCACTCGTCAATATATTGTTCGTTCCTGAGAAACTGAAGATAAAAACACCTTCCTGCCAGTGTCAGAAACACACCAATCAAAAGCAAAGATAGACCAATGATTATTCGTGCGCTTTTCAACTTTTAATCGTTTGTACTCAGTTGGTCAAAACGCTGTGAAACCGCAGCGGGATTTATCAAACCTTCCACAATCAACTGCTTTGTACCAAGCTCCTGTTTCAATCGGCCTTGCTTAGCCCTGCAGGTGCAAAGCTCATAAAAAACGCGGTCATTGGCACTGCGCAGATAAACAGCAAAAACCAAAATGGCCGTTAAACAAAAAATGACAAATATAAAACAAATTCGTGACATAATTGTTGTTCAGCCGATAACACCTAACTTTACAAATATCAGCCCAAAAACATCTATGCGCTCAGCCATTCCTATAAAGTAGGTATCTTCAAACGCATTCCAACAATAAGATTATCTTCATCTGTTAAAATATTAGCA
>CAZJIR010000168.1:3198-6506 GCA_964546095.1 uncultured Pirellulales bacterium | reverse complement strand
TAAAATGACCAGCAAATTTGACCACTACTCCCGGCTCAATGGTCAACGACCGTCCCTTTCTGACATAAATATCTCCCGTTACTATATAGGGACTCTCATGCATAGTCCAGGTACCATTGACCATACCGCCGGGAACGATGGTTCCCGATACCCCGACTCCGTTGAGAATAACTTGTTTGTGCGGGGCATTGCTGCTGGTCGAGTGAACACTGAAAGTGCCGGTATATTTTTTCTCTTCTGCTGGAGCAAATTCGATATCTACCCGGACTGAATCACCCGGTTCCAGAAGATGATTCTCTATGTTAGTAACTAACGAAAAAACACTGTTCACATCGGAAATGCTAAGGTTTTCTACTTCAAAATCCATCCTGCCCGTATTCGTGATATCAAGACTAATAGTTGAACTTGTACCAATATGGATAAAGCCCGCATCGACCTTACCTGAAGGATTTATGGTAATCAAAGGCAAATCTGATTGATTCTCATAAGCCCCTAAATCGATAATATCGTTGTAAATTCTTAAATTACCCGCAAGGTCGGTTAATGGAAGCTCTATTTCTATCCCGGAGTTTATACACGGTGAACTACTTCGAAGCATCCAGTTGGCGGATGCTCCGTCATACTCCACTCCAGCTTTTGAACTCGGTTCAAAGAAGCAGGGGTCCATATCAATATTCCCTTCACCATCATAGCCACCTTGAACATCACAAAATGATACCATTGGTTTGGATTCCCGCGTTTCTATCTGGTATACTTCATTGCCCCAGACAATCGTGTTTGTCACGTCCATCCCTTCCCAGGATGTCGAGAAAATACCTCCGGGCAAATTGTTTACTATAGTACAGTTTCGGATTTCAGGCATACCCCATTCATCCGAGCATATCCCGCCGCACTGAGAGCGGCCTCCCACTGAAGTGTTGTTAGCTATCACAGTATTGTTGATTATTGGATAGCTTAATGTACAATATATCGCCCCACCTCTTTCTCCCGCGTTATTAGTGATTTTGCAATTTGTAATGGTTGGGCTCGAATCGTAGCAATACACCGCACCTCCACAATTATCCTCGTCCCCAGCCTCAGTATCCTCCTCATCCTCAGTAGCGAATCCGGCACCTTTTTTGGAGTAAGTTATAACACAATAACTCAATATATCATCGGAATCAGATTCCAGAAATCGCAAACCACCCCAGCCTGTATCTCTATTCAACGCTGTAAATTCTATTGGGTTAACTTCATTACCCCGTGCAATCAAAACCGCGTTTTCACCGATTGTCATGCCATAGGGCCCTGTGAATATAATCCTGACCCCCGGCTCAATAATCAGTTCTCCGAACTCAGGGACCTTAATATCCCCTTCGACAAAATAAGGAGACCGGGCTTGAGACCAGGTTCCGTACACTCCGCTAGCCGGGATCGTCGTCCCACCAGTAAATGAGTTACCTTTTAGAATCACGTTCTTCGTATTGCCATCGCCGTAATTAATATTAAGCGTTCCATAATAACCTCCAGCCTGGTCCGGGCTGAACTTCACATTTATCAAAGCTTCCTGCCCCGCGCCCTGTATCTCGAAAGAGTCTATGTTGTTCGAGTAATTATCACTTGAACGAGACACAACGAATCCTTCCGGACTGGATATCGAGTCTATAAGCATGCCTTGCACTGTGTTATTTCTGATAAACAGTGTTTGAGGGTCCGACTCCTGTCCCGGAATACTGAAAAAGTTAAGTGACACCGGTTCTATTTCGATGCTTAACGGAACAGGTCGAATATTTAACATGGCTTCGGAGACTATACCCAGATAGGGTGGAAGATCACTCGGAAGCCGATACCATACCTCGGTTATTTCCTCAGGATAGGGCGAACCCCACCCGAAATTAAGGTGATACTCACCATTTGTATTGAAACCGTCACAAACAATGAAGTGTCCACTAATACCATCTGTTGTATTAATAGCCAACAAAGCTGGAAGTCGATTGATAATATTTTCCTGTAGAACAAGATAAGATTCACTTGAAAGACTACCGGCCAACTCGGCCGAATAAAAACCCAACTTATCAATCATTGCATTCTGCGAATCAATATGCGAAGCTCCAGAGCCTTCACTGGAATAATCCATAAAGGCAGCAACTCCACAAGCAAAACTAAGCGCTGCCACATCCGTATCATCCAGTTCTCTTTGCATAATATATTTCACTCGCAAGTCGTCAAGATGCCCATTTAGCTCTTCAAAAGACGGGAAATCATAAAGTTCGCTGTCATCGTCTATTTTAAGACCACTGTATAACGTATACGAATCATTTTCGTCGAATTGTATATCGCATAGTTTATGATAATTGGCAACCTGTGCCATCGCCGTCGCTACACAACCCACGTAAGACCTGTTAGCATCAACCGGGTCGAGAGGACAAAAATCATTGTAAGGCGAGTCCTGTTCCCACGTTGTTTCCAGCCAACCACCGGTGGCAGTCGTGTTCTCTTCCGGCCACTGCTGGAATGTCTGGTTCACAGAATCTCCTGAATCTCCATTGGCATAAAAATTCCACAGACCGTTATTTTCCACCTTCTTAAATTGCTTATATTTAGCCAGGGCCTTAGCTCTTAGCCTCATGTCCTCTTTCAACATACGATACAAAGGATTTTTTTTGTCATTATTGGCCGGAAATGAACAATTGAAAGAATAAGCAACAATCGGAGTAATATCTGTATCAACGGAAACCGCAATGAATCCTCGTGGTTCAAGCTCAGTAATGAATGCAAGAACGGCTCCATCATCGCTGCGAATTTCCTTTAGGCCGGCAGCGGTGAATTCCTCAGTAAGTGCTTTTTGTTCGTCTGTTACTAAAAGCAAGCTTTTTTGCCGTTTCTGACGGGTTTGTTGCAATTTGAGAAACGTATCCGATGCCTTTCGCACCTGCTCAACATTAACAGGCTCGGCCAGGCTCGCATAACAGATAAATAAGCATAATCCAATCGATACGACAGCAACTGATTTCCTTCGGTTATATGCACACATCAAAGCACTTACACCTTTCTTTTTGTCTTTCGAGACGAAAACAATATTAACAACGTCAGAACAGTCGCCAAGACCTCCAGGTTATTACTATTGCATATTCTCACTTCTCCCGAAAGATTATGATGACTATTTAAAATATATTATAAATTGTATCACGTTTTTTTGGTTTTTGTCAATGAAAATTTCTGCGTGACTGAGATTTGCAGGAAAAATCCTGTCTGCCCGCTTAAAATGAGGTGTATGATTAAATATTATTATCAGAGGCAAAAGAATTACAAAATGCAAAAACCAAATG
>CAZJIR010000168.1:0-3188 GCA_964546095.1 uncultured Pirellulales bacterium | reverse complement strand
AAGTTCATCCTGTTATTCGATACGCTGTACATTAAAAGAAAACCTATTTCATAAAACTGCCATAATACCCGAGCTTTATTCACCGGTCCAAAATTTCCAAATCGCCCCTCGATTTTCCCTGGATGCACATCTCACTACAACTTGCCAATAGTAAGTCGTTCGTGGTTGAAGTGATTCAGGCCTAAAAACAGATAACGAAGAACCGGACTTAACCAGCTTTAAATGGGCCGGATTCGTACCAAGATACACATCATATGAAGGAAGCAAAGGACTCAATGCTGTGATGCGAGATACATCTTCCCATTCATCATTGTCATTAGGCAGGACACTCGAACGCTCACAACCTGTATTCTCATCTAATATAAAATCCTCAACACCACGCACAAGGATGCCTTCCACAATCATTGTATTTAAATTGAGAACGACAGCCCCCGAACTACCGTTATAAGTATCAAGATTCGCCTGGAAAAAAGTATATTGTGTATTATCGCGAACTGTTCCACCCCAATCATACTTTCTTGGAATTCCCACAGGATAGCTAATCACGGCCAGTGGTTGTTCATCGTTAACCCGTCCTGTTTGCCGCAATGGTAGTGGGCTGCGTCCAACGACCTCGCGGTCCAAACGCATAAGAGCCCAATCAGGATACCCTATTTGGAGACCTATAACTTCTCGAACGAAGTATACATCCTGGTCTGACACAACAAGTCTGGGCGTCGCTTCATCCAACATCACAAAACCAAACACAACAGCTAAGGTACTTCTATCACATGCACAATCCAAACAGTGGCCGGCAGTAGCAATAATATCCGGCCCAACAAGAAATCCGGAACAGGTCCCTGGCGATGGTTGGTCCCGGTACGGTTCGTTCGGACACAAGGGACTACTCGGAAACAAAGAACCGAAAGAATCATCACTAAACCATTCAGCAAGAGTCTGGTCGGACAATGTATAGGTTCCATCATTATTACGTGTCAGTTCTTCTAATGATACAAGAATAGCTGTCGCATCGCCCGCCGCTAACATGGCCGGGTCCGTAACCTGATACTCTTCCATACGGTCGTCGGTTCCATATATAACCTTCAAAATCTCTTGAGAGGGTATACCATTTTCACTCGATATATCTATGTCATCGATTTTACCAAACTGCTCTGTTGCACTATTCCACGAAAGAACCGTCTTAATTGGAACATTCGATGCACCATTGGAAGGATATGGCCTATCGGGCTCATCCAAAACCGGAAGTGGATTATTAATAACCTCAATCACATAATCTCCTGATTCATGCCCATACCCCGCTACGCGAATGAAATAATCTGTATTCGCGTTCATGTATATGGAAACTTCCGAATCATCACAGGTGATTGTATCATCATTACATGCAAGCTCACTGCCCTGGCATTCATCAAACACCGCCAGGGTAGAGTCAAAAGTGGCATAGGTTCTAATTGAAAAGAACCCGGATTGCATCGGCGTAAATACATGCCAGACATCCTTATCATCTGAATCACTACATTTGCTTGTATAATCGCCGGTTGCATAACTTGTACTTCCAAACCACGGTATCCCTTCCTGAATCGAAATAGCATCAACACAATCATCGTGCTCCGGAGGAATTGCAGAGTTAACAGTAAGCACATAATCTCCAGTCTCATGGTCAAATCCTGCGATTCGGATTAGGTATGAAGAGTCTGCTTCGACCTGCATAATAATTTCTGATTCTCCCATCCAACCTGTATCATCATTGCATTCCAGCTCTGTGCCGCCACATTCGTCGTACACTGATAATGTAGTATCAAAGAGGCTACCCGCCAGACTGATAGCTACTAATCCGGACTGAGTAGGTGCAAATATATGCCATACGTCCAGTTCATCCATAAAACCACAGCTACTTGTACTGTCCCCTGTTGCATTCCTTGTACTACCATTATATGGGATACCCAACTGAACCTCGATTGCGTCAACACAGTCATCATTCTCCGGTGGAGTTACAGGATTAATGGTAAGTACATAGTCTCCAATCCGACCGTTAAAACCTGCAACTCGTATAAGATAAGAAGAACCCGCCTCGACCTGCATAGTAATTTCCGACTGAAGCTCCCAGCCCGCATCATCATTGCATGCCAGCTCCGTGCCGCCACACTCGTCATATACAGCCAGTGTGGTATCAAAGCTGCTATCCAACAGACTGATAGAAACGACCTCGGACTGCGTTGGTGTAAATATATGCCACACGTCACGGTCATCTGAATCGCCGCAACTGCTTGTGCTATTCCCGGTTGCGCCCCTTGTACTACCGGAATATGGGACACCCACCTGAACCTCAATAGCATCAATACATTCATCGTTCTCTGGTGTAGTAATAGGGTCAATAGTGAGTACATAATCTCCAGTGTCATGGTCATAACCGGCAACTCGAATCAAATAAGAAAACCCCGCCTCGACCTGAACAGTTATTTCTGATTGTAATCCCTCTGCATCATCATTGCACGCCAGCTCTGTGCCGCCACATTCGTCGTACACAGCAAGTGTGGTGTCATAGTCACTACCCAGCAAACTTATTGAAACCATCTCAGACTGTGTCGGTGTAAATATATGCCATACATCCCGGTCATCTGATTCACTACAGCTACTTTCACTGTCACCCGTTGCATTTATTGTACTACCATAATATGGAATACCCACCTCAACCTCAATGGCATCCACGCAGAAGTCATTCTGAGGTTGGCTAACGCTTTTAGAGATATCGTATTTTGCAGTGGAATCAGTTTGTATTTTGTGTTTCTTCAAATGCTTTCTAAGTAGCTTAAAATCTGACTTATCTGAAGACCCCTTGGGTGTAATGTCGAACACATTCTTATAATCAAAGATACCACAATTTTTGTGTTTTTGAATTAGCTCATCCCACTTGGACACACCTGCCGGGCTATTCCCCTGAACGTATGAAGATATAGTAAATGATAGCAATGCCACTAATAAGAAAAAGGTTCCCTTTGAAAGAACATCCGGATTTGCATCCATAAAACATCTCCTCCTGAAGAATGAATCTAAGTGGATTTTTAAGATGCTCCCAAACTATCCGTCCAATTTGAGCTTTTAATAAGGTAAAACCGTTGTGTTACATATACCTTTTAGTAGCAGGCTCCTTTATTCGCCTATACATTTAAGCTAAGCCGACTTAATCCTGC
>CAZJIR010000167.1:0-6519 GCA_964546095.1 uncultured Pirellulales bacterium | reverse complement strand
TATTTGGATATTTGGGGTCTTGGCAGTTGTTTTTTGTGGTCTGTTATCGCACAGGCGCGGCCGGGTATTGCTGAAAAAGATTTGGTTGAATGTTCGTGTTCACAGTATCAGAGCGATTGAAAAGCTTAAAAATGCGGTAAATATTTACTATAGCAAGCCCTTGGTAATCCTTATGGCGTTTGGACTAACGGTTTTTCTGCAGATTATGCAAATAACTGGCTTTTGGTTTCTTGGGAACAATCTCGGAATAACTGTTAGTATTAAATATTACTATGTCTTTTTTACATTGTCCTGGGTACTTGGAGCACTGCCTGTGAGCATCGCCGGGGCCGTGGTGGTGGAGGGGATGCTCGCCTACTTTTTTGTTCATTATGCTGGTGTCGAGGCCGAAGCGGCATTGGCGCTGGCTCTGTGCCAGCGGATAATATGGATGATTGCTTCACTCCCGGGGGCGGTCATACATTTAATTGGCGCACATTTGCCGACACAGCCCGAAAACTAAAGTGTTTAGTAGCTCCGACAGACTTTTTTGTTGACTATAGCGAACCTGCGAACTAAACTATGGTGCTCTGAATAAAAAGCCGTTTTGTAGACGGTTTTGGGTGCATTAAAACCGACGAAATTATAATAATCAGGTATTTTTCTTAAAATAATAATAAATGGCGGGACGGTTTAAAACTTACTTTTTGCGCGGATTAGCGGTACTACTGCCGACGATTGTAACAATCGGCATATTTGTCTGGGGCTACAAGTTCATCCAGGACAATATCAGCCGGCATATAGCATTTGGTTTGAATTGGCTGATAGAATCCATTGCTGGCGAAGCCTTTGTTAAGGAACACCTGGACGGGAGAGCGATGGGTGTAGCTTTGTCCGCAGCCGGTTTTCTTGTGGCGCTTTCGGTTGTCTTTATAGTTGGAGCGCTCTTAGCCAGCGTCGTGGGCAGGTCGCTCTGGCATATGATTGAAAAGTTCATAATGAATACGCCGTTTTTGAGACAGGTTTACCCTTATGTAAAACAGATTACGGATTTTTTCCTCACACGCGAAGAAAAAAAGGATATGTTCTCAAGGGTCGTTGCGGTTGAGTATCCCCGGAAAGGTATATGGTCTGTTGGTTTTGTTACCGGTTCCGGGATTGAAAAAGTTGTTGACAGCGTCAAAAAGGAATTTCTTACGGTTCTTATACCAACTTCACCGACACCCTTTACCGGCTTTGTCATAATGGTTCCTAAGAAAAATACCATAGATTTAGATATGACCATTGAGCAGGCGTTGAGATTTACCGTCAGTGGTGGAGTGATTGCACCGGGTCAGAAGCAAGCTTTTCCTGCCTTGCCGGAGCATGATTCGGAAAAACAGGAATAAAAATGGACTTTGTTTTTAGAAGAAACAGTTAAGGAGAATAATCTTGCTTTTTACAATTAGTGGTAAGCATATCGAAATAACAGAAGCTATCAGAAAGCACGCCGAAGAAAAGACTTTAAAGCTTCCCAAGTACTACAATAATATCAATCAGGTTGAAGTCATTATAGACGGCAATCAGGGCGGTGGTACCAGCGTTGAGATAATTGCAAGGGCCGAGCACAGCAAGGTTTTCGTTGGCACCGAAAAAGGGGGGGATGCTTACCGCTGCATTGATATGGCCGTTCATAAAATTGAACGGCAGCTCAGAAGAGCAAAGAGTAGGGAACGAGATAATAAACACTCTGGTGGCGCCGAGCTTACGTAGATTGTTTTTTTCCTGATATGTGTTTTGAATTGGTCTATTAGGCCGTAATGGTTAATTCTGGGCAGATGAGATGAAATATGCTGATTTTGTCTGTTTTGAGGCAACGATTCCGGAGTTGCAGGCAAGTGACAGGGATGGTGCGATAACAGAGCTCGTTTCATCAATTGATAAAGCCGGCAAGCTTGGGAGAGGCAAATGGAAAGAGATTGCCAGGGCGGTTATAAAAAGAGAGAAAGAAGCAAGTACTGGCATGGGCAAAGGTGTAGCAGTACCTCATATCAAGCATAAGGCTGTCAAGGATGTAGTTGCTGTGGTTGGTCGGAGTAGTACTGGCATTGATTTTTCCGCTCTGGATAAACAGCCGGTTTATTCGGTAATACTTTTAATCAGTCCTGTGAATGACCCGGACAGACATTTGCAGGCAATGGAGAGTATTTTTAGGCATTTACAGCAGGAGAAATTTCGTAAGTTTCTCAGGCAGTGCCGTAGCTCGGCGCAGATTGAAGATCTTCTCAGGGAGGCTGATGAAAATTCGTCTTTGTAATATAGTAACGTAAATTATTCGATATAAGGCGAATATGCAGGGTCTTAATATGCAGGCAGGGCACAAGTCATTGGGAAAGGTTGTTTTTGAGACTGAAGTTGAGATTAAAAACGAAGAGGGCCTTCATATGCGCCCTGCGATGCAGTTCGTTGATATTGCAAGTCGGTTTAAAAGTGATGTTACCGTCAGCAACGACAAAACTGAGGTCGACGGAAAAAGTATAATGCAGATGAGTTTATTAACTGCGGGCTATGGCACAAAACTGAAGATCAAGGCTGAAGGTTCGGATGCTGAGAAAGCAATCATTGCTCTGCGAGAGCTCGTGGAAGAAAAAATGTTTGATGAGCCGGCACCGGAAGACGAAAGCGAAAAAAACTTGAGTCGTGAAGACTGAGTTGCCGTATCTTAAAATTTACTTTTTTATGTTCTGAGTTGTTTTTTCCACTTGTAGCATTTAGTTTGATTTTAGTTAAAGTTTGTAATGGAAATAAAAAAAGGAATAGCTGTTTCACCGGGAATTTCTATTGCCAAGTCGCTGGTTATTGATTCCGAAGATTATCGCATTCCTCGTCGTCCAATAGAGCCTTCGCAACGGATGACGGAGATTCAGCGCGTGAGAAATGCCTTTAAGGATGGTATCCACGAATTAACCCGGCTTGAAGCGGCACAGGAACAGACCGCCGGAAGGAAAGTAAAAGATATTTTTGCGGTGCATTTACGTTTTCTGCACGACAGAAGCCTCCGAAAGAAGATAACCGATGTGGTTCACGCTGATTCGGTAACGGCCGAATATGCTGTCTCAGATGTCCTTCGTGACATTGCATCACAGTTCAGCAAAGCAAAAGATGCTTATATTAGTGAGCGTGCGGCGGATATCTATGATATTGAAAGGCGTTTGCTCAAACAGCTTCTCGGCAAGTAGCGAGAAGATGTTGAACACTTGACCGAAGAGGTTACAATTGTTGTTCGGGAATTGAGTCCTATTCAAACCGCTGGATTTAACAGGAAATTTGTAAAAGGCATTGCCAGCGATGCCGGTGGACGAACAAGTCATGCTGCTATTGTTGCGCGCTCTTTAGGCATCCCTGCCGTAGTAGCTCTCGAAGATTTTACGGAATCCGTCAGTGGCGGAGACATCGTCATTGTCGATGGCAATCGCGGCCTCGTTATTGTAAATCCGGATAAGCAAACAATCCAGCAGTATAAGGAGTATTCGAGGGAATTTGAAGAGCTTGAGGACAAGCTCGATGCTTTAAGAGAAAAGCCGGCTGTCACACGCGATAATGTGAAAATTACACTCTTGGGCAATATCGAATTTCCTGAAGAGGCCGGAACCGTCATAGAAAAAGGAGGTGAGGGTATAGGTTTGTACCGCACTGAGTTTCTGTATCTTAACAGAAAAAGCGAGCCCACGGAACAAGACCATTACAAGGCCTATGCTGAGACTGTCAGTGTTCTTGCCGATAGGCCGGTTATCGTAAGAACGGTGGACCTTGGGGCCGATAAATATACTCAAAGTAAACGTTTTGCACCCGAGCCGAATCCGTTTTTAGGCCTAAGATCCATTAGATTTTGTCTGCAAAACCTTATGATGTTCAAAACACAGTTACGTGCTATTTTACGTGCTTCTGTCCTCGGTGAAGTCAAGATTATGTTTCCTCTGATAACGAATATACAGGAGCTGAAGCAGGCAAGAATGATTTTACGGGATGTTATGGAGGACCTCGACGAGGAATCAATACCCTACAACAGGGACATTCAGGTAGGTATCATGATTGAAACACCCTCGGCGGCTTTGACTGCGTTCTCGCTTGCCAGAGACGTTGATTTCTTCAGTATAGGAACAAACGACCTTACTCAATATACCTTGGCCGTTGACAGGGGCAATGAATTGGTCTCTACCTTATATTCATCAGCGGACCCTGCTGTGCTTCGGCTTATCAGAACGGTTATTCAGGATGCGCATAAAGCGCAGATTGGCATCAGTGTCTGCGGCGAGATGGCTTCTGAGCCGGAGCATGTTATGTTGCTGTTGGGCTTGGGATTTAGAACACTTTCACTTACTTCTCCCATGATTCCGGAGATAAAGCAGATTATCCGCTCGGTTACAATTGAAGACTGTAATAAAGTAGCCAGAAAGGTGCTTGGTATGACCTCCGAAAGGGAAATTTCACGCTATTTGCGTAACGCCGCTGGCAGTATTTTACCGGAAGCATTTTAATTGATGATTGGCCGGTTGATGGCTTTCCCAAAACAGAGCCGCGACCGTGAGGGTGCGGTAACTGACCATGTTATTGTAAGGTGCCTTATTATCCACATAGCTTTGTTGTAATCTCAGCCACGTGCTTGCCCTGAAACTTCGCGATAGCCAATTCATTCTCGGTTGGTTGACGTGACCCATCCGCGCCGGCAAGAGTCGTCGCTCCGTAAGGTGTTCCGCCTGTAATTTCCTTCATATTCATCAGTCTCTGCTCGGAATAGGGCGTACCGACAACAATCATGCCGTGATGGAGCAGTGTCGAATGGAAGCTGGTGATAGTTGTCTCCTGGCCGCCATGCTGCGTCGCTGTGCTGGCAAAAACGCTACCGACTTTACCGATAAGAGCGCCTTTGAACCACAGTGAGCCTGTCTGGTCGAGGAAGTTGCGCATTTGGGCGCACATATTGCCGAATCGTGTCGGTGTTCCGAATATAACCGCATCAGCGTCGGCCAGCGTTTCCGGCTTTGCAATTGGAATATCTGCAAAAGCCTCGCGAGCGGCCTTGGCGCCGCTTTCTTCCAATACTTCGTCGGGAACCAGCTCCGGGACCTGATAAATTGTTACTTCCGTATCAGGAACCTCACGTGTACCTTCAGCAACAGCTTCCGCTAATTTATAAACATGTCCGTACATGCTGTAAAAGACTATCTGTATCTTTGCCATGATAAACCTCCTGTTTCTTCAGTTATTGCCCAAAACATATTTGTTTTCTTATTTCTACGAATCCAAACGACACTGGTTCTGCAATAAAAACACGCTGCAAAACCACATGTTACAAATCCTGCGAAGTTGATGTGAACGTAAAAACTAAATGTATATGTCTTAGGCAGGCCAAAAGTGACCTGCTTCGCGAGTGACCTGTCTCTTGAAAACAAGCGGCTGTTCCTGACTTACGTCCTGTTTTCCCACATTATCGTATCAGAGCGCTTTCGATACCTGAGCTTCCATTCTTAACGCATCCCAGTCTGCACTCAGTTTATCCCAATCCTCCCCTTGCGGAACCATTCCTGTTTTAATCTGAGATAGAGCGTCTTCGAATTTCTCCGTGGTTTGGTCTTTCATAGATTTGCGTTCTGCATAATCTTTCTTTAAACCCAGCGCACCAAGATAGGCGGTCCAGCCGGCGCCGATTACAAGAGCCTGGAGGAGGTCTCGAGCAAGCAGAGCGGCGAAAAATGCTCCCAATAGAGCGTACAAAACTGCTGCGAGAGTGAACTGCCGCCATCTGTCGCTCCTCATATCGTCGCGAAGGTTGTCCGTTGCTTTCTCGACCGCCGTTATTTCTTCCGCCTTTCTGTCAGAGTCTTTGATTAGCTTATCCAGAATCTTCTCTCTTCCCTCGACTCGTTTCATGCCGGCCTCAATCCTCGCAAAGCCCGCTGTCCCGGGCACTGCCCCTCCGATTAGACCGAACACGGTCACAAGCGCTCCAATCAGCCCCAGAAAAGCGTAAAGAGCGCCTCTGCCCCAGTCGGGTGAAGGGCCTGTTGCCCACGTGAATAGGTTGACCACTTCTATACGCTCAGAGTCTTTTTCTTGTGCAGGTGCAGCTTCTCGCGATAGTGAACTTTGTGAATTGGGATCGGAGTCTTTTTCTTGTGCAGGCGCGGCTTCCCCTGCGAGTGCCGTACTGTTGATAATTAACAATATCCCAACCACAATCGCCAAAAAATATAATCGTCTCATTTTATGCCTCCTTGAAATAGACAATAGAAAATTGTGGCTTAATGGTAGGTATAAGCGGCGTACAATTCGCCGATTTTTGATATTCAACTTGCTCCCATCGTCAGATGGGAAAACCATTTTGGTTTCTGTGTTTAGCATGCTTTTGATAAGGACCGCATAATTTCGGCAATTACCTTCAATCCTTTCGACGCAACCCGAATAATTTGAACAGCATCTTGAAGCTGGCTTAAATCAGCTTCAAGTTTACTTGCCGCTTTTCTCAGTTCGGGTTCCCGCTTTTTGAATTCATCCGATAGG
>CAZJIR010000166.1:0-6526 GCA_964546095.1 uncultured Pirellulales bacterium | reverse complement strand
ACGAGAAAAGATAACTGTTTCCATGTAGTGACGATAAATAAGAACGGTCCCATGATCGTTATTGATGGTTTTACTATAAGCAAGGGTAATGCGTATACTAATGGTGGAGGAATGCTCATTGAATGTGGTAATCCAACAGTCTCTAATTGTACTTTCGTTGAAAACTCGGCGAGTCATGGCAATGGTGGTGGGATGTGTAGTCAAATGAGCAGTCCTGCTCTGACGAATTGTATATTCTGAAGGAACATAGCAGTATTCGGCGGAGGGATGGCCTGTGGTGGTTTCGGTAGTCCAATTATCGTTGATTGTATAATAAGTGAAAACTTGGCTATGCAGACCGGTGGCGGGATTGGTTGCGGGCGGGACAGTAGCCCAACAATCAACAATTGTACGATCAGCGGTAACACGGCTATTAGTGACGGCGGAGGTATATTTTCTTTAGATAGTAATGCAACGATAACTAACTGCACAATCAGCGAGAACTGGAGCTGGCTCTACGGCGGTGGAATATTCTGTGAATACTTGCAACCGGTGATAACAAACTGCTTGATTAGCGGAAACTGGGCTTTTATTGGTGGTGGCGGGATAGATTGTTTTGTCAGCAATCCAACGATAACCAATTGTACAATCAGCAACAACACGTCAATATCGTACCACGGTGGTGGCATCTATTGTGGCAGCAGCAGTGCGAAGATAATGAACTGCACGATAAGTGGTAATTCAGCTTACTTAAACGGAGGTGGAGTTCACTGTCACGGAGGTGGACAGGGAAGTAAAAATGTGGAAGTTACAAATTGTACATTTGGCCTGAACTCAGCGTCCCGCGACGGGAGCTCGATTAGCTGCGAGTCAAGTACTATTATGATGGTTAGAAACTGCATTCTATGGGGGGATTTGGCTTCTCAGGGAGCCGAGATTTTCATTGGTGGCGGTTTTTCATCTCTCAGCATCTCATATAGCAATGTACAGGGGGGGCAGTCAGGATCCCAAGTATATGTTAATAATGCATTAATCTGGGGCGATGGCAATATAGATGCCGATCCTTTTTTTACAGACCCTGAGAATGAAGACTATCACTTGAAGTCCCAGGCGGGCAGGTGGGACCCAACAAGTGAAAGCTGGATTATTGATGATGTAACAAGTCCATGTATTGATGCGGGGGACCCGAATAATCCTGTTGGGCTTGAACCTATGCCGAACGGCGGCATTATCAATATAGGGGCGTATGGAGGTACAGAACAAGCCAGCAAGTCTTCAGAACTAAAATCCCTATTGCTTCCCTATGTTGGATTCATCTTCTCATCTGATGTAGAAATTGCGGAGAGTTTTAAGTCTTTACTCGAAGCTTATAGTTGCGCAGTCGATCTGATTGGATTAGATGAATTGGCACAATCAACTTTGGTGGATTATGACCTTATTATTGTGGGGAATGATACAGGGCGTTTGCGTAGATGGGGTGACATCCTATCGGCAGCTGTAATTGAAAGTTCGGGCAATCCAATTATTGGGCTTGGGGAAGGAGGATATGCTTTCTTTGGAAAACTCGAGCTTTCGATTGGCTATCCTCATGGATGGCATGGCGATAATAATAGCGTTTATATTGTTCCATATCGAACGTTGGAAGATATGCCCTACCCGATTAGTCTTCCGTTAGACAGGGTACTCCAACTGTACACTGAAACCAGACATGTCGGCATCTATCTTCCTTCTATCCCTGAAGACGTAATTACAATAGGTAGGGAGGCTGGTAATAGAAGTCACTATCCCTTTGTCTTGGAAGATAATCGATATTTTCTGTGGGGATTTAGCGGACCTCCAGAGAGTATGACTGAAAGTGGGAAGCTTCTCTTTATTAATACTATTATCTTGACAGCGAACGTCGCTTGGGATATAGAAAGTAGAGAACAGCACATGAGTCAGGAGGTATTTAAATGAATGGAGCGGCTGTTGCAGCGGAGATAAACGGCGACGGCAAGATGGACTTCACGGATTTTGCCATTATGTTTTTGCAATAGTTCGAGGATGATTGACCATAAATGATATTTTTTGTAGAGATTTTACTGCATTGCTCTTTAGATAACAGAAATATGCTGTGGTTGTGTAGGCCGCGGTGCCATCATATTTAACAATTTTTGAAAGGGTAGTAAAATGAGAGGAAAAACAAATCTTGTAACTTGGTTGTTGTTCGTATTTTTTCTGCCTTTGATGATATCAACGGCATTCGGACAAATCCCACCACGCGTACCTGAGCTGGATAGCACGCTTGAAATAATCTATGTGGATGATGATGCCGACGGTTTTAATATCGGTACAAGCTGGGAGAATGCTGTGAACTCGCTGCAGGATGCTTTACTGCTTGCTTATTTTTCTGATAAGCCGGTGGAAGTACGTGTTGCTGAGGGTGTTTATATGCCCGACCGGGGACTTGGTATCATGCCGGGAGATAGTAGTGCTTCATTTGAGCTTATAAACGGCGTGACTATTAAAGGAGGTTATACTGCAATAAGTACTCATAGGGGGGGGCGAGCGCTTGATGTCCGGGATGTCAACCAATATAAAAGTATTCTAAGTGGCGACCTTAACGGTGACGATGGCCGAGGGATAATTAATGACAACAGCTATCGTGTGGTAACGTCCGGCGGAGCTGATGAGACGGCGGTTCTGGATGGTTTCACTATCACTGGCAGCGGTATCGCCAGTGTCCGCACAGCCCCTTACACCCATAGCTGCGGGATGTACAACGATAACAGTAATCCGGTTCTTGTCAATTGTACGTTCAGTGAAAACGATACGCCGGAAGGCGGCGCCGGGATGTACAACGTTAGCAGTAATCCGGTTCTTGTCAATTGTACATTCAGTGAAAACGATGCGCCGGAAGGCGGCGGTGGAATGTACAATGAAAATAGTAGTCCGACACTGACCAATTGCACATTCGCTGAAAATATAGTAGGCGGCGGTGGCGCCGGGATGTACAACGTTAACAGTAGTCCGGTACTGCTCAACTGCATGTTTATCGGGAATATTGCAGGCAGGGGTGGTGGCGGGATGTACAACGACCATAGTAGTCCGGCAATGACCAACTGTATGTTCTCTGAAAACTCGGTAAGGGACGACGGCGGTGGGATGTACAACGAAGAAAGCAGTCCGATGTTGGCTGACTGTGTGTTTCATAAAAACACCGCAACAGGAAACGGCGGTGGAATGTTTAATATAGCAAGCCATCCTGTGCTGCTCAACTGCGAATTTACCAGCAATTCAGCAGAAGATAATGGCGGCGGGATAGATGACAATATAGGTTCTTCGACTCTTACCAATTGCACGTTTACCGGTAACTCAGCATCCTATGGCGGTGCAATCCGCTGTTTTGATTCTTCCACTCTGATTGTTAACAATACAATCCTGAGCAATGTCGCCACAGGTAGTCGAGGCGGCGGACTCGGTGGTGGAATTTATTGCGAAATATCCTCGCCAACGGTAGTCAATACTATCCTTTGGGATAACAGTCCGGATGAGCTTCATGAACCAGGAGAGGGAAGGTTTACACCTTTTCAAGTTTCAATTACAGTTATTTACAGTGATATAAAAGGTGGCTTTCCGGGTGAAGGCAATCTCGATGTCGATCCGATGTTTGCCGACCTTGAGAATGGAGACTATCATTTGAAGTCTCAAGCCGGTCGATGGGACCCGGCCAGTGAAAACTGGGTCATAGACGATATAAGCAGCCCATGTATTGATGCGGGCAATCCGGGCGACCCGGTTGGTCTTGAGCGTTTTCCCAATGGCGCGCGAATCAATATGGGTGCATACGGCGGCATGCCTGAAGCTAGCCTGTCGCCACGAAAAAGAGCATTTTCGCCTGGTCAGGCTTCTAATCCCACCCCTGCCGATGGGGCTGTTGATGTAGAAATAAATGTTATATTAAGCTGGGCTGCTGGCCTGAACGCCGTCTCCCACGATGTGTACTTAGGCGCTGATAGAGATGCTGTTGCTAATGCCGATACGTCCGACACGACCGGTATATATCGGGGCCGCCAGTCTACTACTAACTATATTTTCCCGGAAGGTTTTTTAAGATGGGGCGCTGTTTACTACTGGCGTGTAGATGAGGTCAATCGCAATGGTGAGATAGTAACCGGTGTACTCTGGATATTTACAACATTCGCTGCACCGCCGCCTAAAGGCAGGGGATGTTTTCTTGCTGATACGCCCGTTTGGATTGATGGGAGCCTTGTGCAAATCTCGAAAGTTGTCGCAGGTCAGATGGTCGGTAAAGTTACTTGTCTTGCAGACACAACGATGCAAATCGAGAAACTCCAGGAGCACGAAGGGACATATGAGTGTTATGATATTTTGTTTGAAAGTGGAAATTGTATCAGTGTAGCCGAGTGTCATTACTTCCTGACGGAATCCGGGCGATGGATTGCGCTGCAAAATCTAAAAGCAGGGGAAAAACTTCAAACATTGGAAGGTTCAGTCGAAATATCGAGCGTAACTAAGAGACCAATGCCCTATGTAGGGAAGATTTATAATGTTAAAGTCAAAGGTTCGGACCGTTATCTGGTAGGTAAAGATGCGATAATCGTTCGTGATTACTGAGATATTAGGTTTGCAGACTTTGTAATTATGGCTTCTCATTGGTTTGAAGAAAGATAAAATAGAGCAATGCGTTGAAATTTGCTTTTGATTTTCGGTCTCCGGGCTATGATTTCTGAGTCTGCTAAAATTCTGTTGACCGGCCTGCCGGGCTGCGGCAAAACGACCGCAGTAATGAAGATTCTAGAAAATTTGAACTGCAAAAAAGCAGCGGGTTTTTATACACAGGAGATTCGCGAGAGTGACAAACGCAAAGGTTTTCGCTGGAAGCGCCTCGATGGTGCGACAGGGACGCTTGCTCATATTGACATAAAAGGGCCTTTCAGGGTAGGTAAATACGGCGTAGATGTAGCGGGCTTCGAAAAAGCCGTAGTCCCCATTTTAGTTCTTGAACAAACCGATGCCGAGTTATATATCCTGGATGAGATTGGCAAAATGGAATGCCTGTCCGGGAAGTTTGTCACAGCAACACGCCGGCTATTTGATTCTGAAAAGCTGGTCTTAGCCACCGTAGCGCAGAAGGGCGGCGGTTTTATATCTGAAATAAAAAAGTACCCCAATACACAGCTATTCAAATTGACAAGCGGTAATCGTGATAAAACAATAAACGAAATCTTACAAATCCTGTCATTTCTAAATAAACTTTCCTGATAGATTGGAAATCCTGCGGAGAGAAAGTTCTTGCCATATTGTACCACAGCGATTAAAGTTTCGCAAAAGATAGTTACCGGCAAAGTATATTTGAGGCAGGGTGGCCTATTGGTCGTTGATAGCGGGTCCATTTATAGGGGCTAAATTGCAAATGCAAGTCAAGCTTAAGTATCGAACCTTAATTGACCTTTTTAATGAATCCTTTAGTAGAATCGAATCGTTAGACAAAGAATGTCTTGAGATAGTGAGGAAAGAACGCAGGGGAAAGCTCACATTTGAAGAGTTACAAACAAGAGCACGGGATTTTGCATTGTGGCTTGTGAAAGAAAGAGGCATCCGCTTAAATGACAAAGTCGCAATATTGGGCAAAAACCGTGCTGACTGGGATGTAGCATTTTGGGGGATTATACTAGCCGGTGCTGTTCCTGTACTGATTGACCCTGAAAGGCCGGTTGAAGGTGTTGCAAATCATGTGCTGCATACAGATACAAAATTAATCGTAATGGCTGATGATTATCAGGATGACGATTCCCGGAAGGAACTAAAAAAGTTTGCATCCGGCCGAGGCATAATTCTAATCGATATGACTGTCTATGGAAAAATTGACATCGGCGATACTGAAGCGGATGAAACGTTAGATAAAATCCCTGCTGAGTTACAAGCTGATGATACTGTGGTAATTTTGTGCACTTCTGGCACTACCGGCGACCCGCGGGAAGTTGAACTGACGCACGCCAATTTTATTGCCAATATTCAGGGAACGATTGAGAAGATAAAAATAACCTGCGAGGATAAGCTTGGACATATTCTGCCGCCGCATCATTCTTTTGGCCTTACTGTTGGCAAACTGCTGCCATTGTGTGTCGGTGCGACTAATATTTATACCAATCAATACCGCCGGATATCGGAGCTGATAAGAGACAGGCAGTTAACACTCTTTGTTGCCGTGCCTGCTCTTTTTACGGTTATTGCAAAGAACGTTGAAGAAAGTCTTATCAGGCAGAAACAGAAAAAGCTAAGTGTCAGGTTATTAGACCACTGTTTCCCGAAGCTGGTTGGAAAAAGCGTCATAAAAAAGCAAGGATGGGACAAGCTTCGGTTTTTCTTATCAGGCTCGGCGCCGATGCCGGGGTGGGTGCTGGATGTGTTCTGGCGAAGAGGCATACTGTTATACGAGGGTTATGGCACTACTGAAAACTCTCCTGTTTACGGATTTAACGTTAAGCTTCGAAAATTGGGTTCTGTTGGTAAACCTATTCCCACTTTGCTGGTGAAAATTATC
>CAZJIR010000165.1:0-6546 GCA_964546095.1 uncultured Pirellulales bacterium | reverse complement strand
GGTTCGCGGCCTACCTCGTAAAATGGGCGAGAAGCGTATGGACAACTGGCGTCGTACCGGTACTCGCATTGGCGTTATCGTGCAGTGTGAGAATGGCTATTGGGCCGCGGGAGATGGCGGTGGACACGTCTGGGACAATAACAACGAACGAACCGACAAGAGATTCGGCGGCGGTGGCGGTGGTGGTCACCATCAGAACTTTATCGATGCTGTGCGCAGCCATAAGGTCAGCGACCTGAACGCGGACATCGAGAAGGGGCACCTCTCCAGCGCGCTATGCCACATGGGCAATGTCTCTTACCGCGTCGGCACAAAAATGTCGGTAGAAGAAGCAAGGAAAAAAATCGATAATGAGTACGTGATGGACTCGTTCGAGAGGATGCTTGAACACCTCAAGGTCAATGAGGTGGACCTGGAGAAAGAGCCAATAACGATGGGCCCGATGTTGACGATGGATCCCAGAAAGGAAGAATTCGTCGGTGAATGCAGCGACTGGGCGAATATGTACCTTAAGCGAAATTACCGCGAACCGTTTGTTGTGCCGGATAAAGTGTAATGAAATTTGCTCTTTGTAATGAGATGTTCGAAGGCCGGCCGATGGCCGAGGTCTGCTCGATTGCGAGCCGGTTAGGATACGATGGGATTGAGATAGCGCCTTTTACTCTTTCGGCTTCGGCTCAGGATATTACCTCGGACCAGCGAAAAGAGGTTCGGCGGATTATCGCCGACAACGGTCTTGAGACTGTTGGACTGCACTGGCTCTTTGCCGGGCCTGCTGGCCTGCATATGACAACAACAGATAATAAAATGCGAGGCAGGACAAGGGACTACTTGTCCTGCCTTATTGATTTATGCAGCGACCTTGGCGGCAAAGTATTAGTCCTCGGCTCGCCGAAACAGCGAAGCATCGTCGAAGGGCAAACCAAAGAGGGTGCGTGGAAAGCGGCTGTGGAATTGCTCGGCGGCGTACTGGATAAGGCTGGCAAGCTGGATGCTACGATTTGTCTTGAGCCGCTGTCGCCTGTCGAGACTGATTTTATTAATACTGTCGCCGAAGGAATGCGGATGGTTCGTCAAATAAACCATCTGAATTTGAAGATTCATCTTGATGTTAAGGCGATGTGTTCCGAGGAAATGCCGGTGCCGGATATTATCCGTTCGGTCCGTGCTGAGGATGTCGGTCATTTCCATGTCAACGATGCGAATCTTTACGGGCCGGGGATGGGGGATGTGGATTACGGCCCCATTGCAGAAGCGATAAAAGATATTGGCTGGGACAAATGGCTTTCCGTTGAGGTTTTTAAGTATGACCCAGACCCGGAAACTATCGCGCACAAGAGCATCGAGTATTTACGGTCATATTTTTAGGGGGTTGGTGAGGCATCCATCGCGCAACGACTATATGAGGCATCCAACCATGCGTGCTTTGAGAGACTTTCTGGCGCGGAAGGAACGAACGCGGGCCTTTCCCGGTGTTGTGTGGGTCAGGGACGCTATCCGGGTATAAGGCAACTGCTCATAATAGCGAAGGCGAAGAATATCTTTTTGCTGCCAGCTAAGCTGTTCGATGACAGACGAGACCTGCTGAAGAGTTTCCTCATGAATCTTGGCTTCCAGAAGGTTATTTTTGCCTGCTTGTGTACGGTTTGTGTGATTTTGGTTCCAGAGGAAATAAGCCCTGCTTAAAGAGCGAACTCGGCGCCGCCTGAAACTATCCTGTATTTTGCTCCAGGCGATACGATACACCCAGGGCCAGAATTTGCGATTTCCTCGTAATGTGGTGATTTGTTGGACAACTGCTAATAGTGTTTCCTGCAGTATATCTTCGGTCTGGTCGTGGTTCAAAGTGGTGCGGAAGATAAAGGAGTACAGCCGCTTCCGGACAATTACAGCCAGATGCCCCATACTTGTCCGGTTGCCTGAGCGGGCCTCGCAGAGCAACTGCTGAATTTGTATGTTGTCTCTGGTCATCTGTACGTTCCTCACTCATAAAAAGGCGCGCGGCCTGTTAAAAGTAACAGGAAATCCTGAGAGAAACGGATTTTATTCAGTTGCGATTTCCTCTTCATCTGCCGGCGGGCTGCTTTGAATTTGTTCTGGGTCGTTTAATACACGCCAGAGCGGTGGCGTTAGCTCCGGGACGTGCCAGCCGCTTTTGCAGCGATGACACTTATCCATATCCGGCCTTCTTGGTTTGCCGCAGTTTTGACAGCTTACCAGAGTTATCTTCGGCTTTGTCAGTTTGTATGTTATGTAAGCGCTGAGGCCGAAAGCAAGAGTTCCGAATACCCAGTAAAGCCTTGCGTTTTGTGAAAGCCCGACAACAACAGCATCCTTGTTGACCTGATATGCGAGTAATATCGACAGTATTATCGCTGGCGATATTAGAAATAAGGCGGAAATGAATCTCTCAGCAGCATTAATATTTTTGTTACCGGCCCTGGCCCTTAATGCTATGAACGAGTTGGGCAGCAGAAACAAAGCCCTGTGACCGGAAGCAGCTTCAAAAGATGTAGCTGTAAAATAAGAGGCGAGCGAGAGAATCGGCGGGTGAAGATTTTCAGACAAATATTTGCTTATAGTCAGCACAGGCGCCCAGGGAACTTCGAATAAGACAGCTTTGCTGGAAGGGACACTTTTGATACGGCGGGCGCCTCTGTATTTAACGAGTTCGGTGTGTGCGGTTCCCTTTTGTGCTCCATTTTCGTCAAATGCTGTAAGGGCAAGAGAAGTTCCATTTTGAGAGAGACTGATTGCGAATAATCCAAGGTATTTTCTATCAGTTCTGGCTGGAGGTGGATTAAAAGATGAAAGCATGTCTCCAAAAAACACTTTTTTGGATTCTGGTTCGCCTTCAGCGGATTCAAAGAAATGTGTTGTTAACGACAGAGCCTTAACATTGTAGTCCAACAAATCCCGTGGAATTACGGAAGGCTCGTAACCGAAGAGCGTTGGCGGGACAGGCAACCGGCCCGCGGTTCCGGCGAAAGTGAGGGTTTCTTTATCGAGCAGGTCGATCCTGCCGGTCTCATCGAGTACAAGCAAATACGGACCGGCATAAGAACCATAGAAATCTGGTATGATTGGTTTGAATTCGACTATCGAGCGTTCTGTATCTGCGTCTTTGTCAGGGTCCTTAATTTGAGGCGGATTCCAGAACAAGTTGGAAAACCAGGATGTTTCCTTCTTTAGCCGGCCAATTTGAATTGGTTTGTGAAAGTCGCGTTTGTTAAGCTTAGGTCCTTTGACTATTGTTTGTTTATCAAGGTCGAGTTTAAAAAAGCGCCGCAATTCCTTATCATATACAATTAATTCCTTTGAGCCGTCCAGTCCCCAGTCTAAACTGCCGCGGTCTATAATTGGGTCAATGAATCGCCCGAGAGTTTTTTCGGGAATTTCTGAAATCCCTTCCGGGCCGACATAGAGTTGTACCTCCAGAGCCAACCTGTTTTTGTCGGGTGTTGTCTGTTTGTCGATATAATGCAGCACAAGTTGGCCGAGCTTTGTATCAAAATATGTCCACTCGTGGCTGGATTTGAAGAGATAAACGCTTGAGAGGCGTCCTCCTGGTGACCTTGCCTGAAAATAGTCAAAAATTCCGATTGTTTGGAATTGTTCAGAGCGTATTCTTGCGGAGGCTTGAGAGTGTTGAATAATGTTTGGGTCCTTTTCAAACTCATCTGGCACAAGGCCGGAAGGTTCTATGCTAACGCTTTTGGCCTCATCGGGCATTATAGCAAGTTGGGATGCCTTGCACACAAATCGAAACCAGAATAACGGAATCGACAATAATACCAGGACAACGAGGCCGGTGGCAAAGACTTTGACGGGATAGTTTATTCGAGACTTCATGATTATATTCCTAAAGTGGAGTTGACATAAATGTGTGCCAGGTACGTATCAGAGAAGCGGCGATAAACAACACAAGTATCGCCACAATATGTAAACCAAATCCTTTGATAAGAATCAATGGGACAAGGATACACGTTAACAGCAATCCACCTAACGTTGGTATAATTTTGCTTGAATTCCAGCCGGTTTGTAAGCCTATGCAATAGCAGGCAAAAGCCATCAGAAATACTGCTGTAAATATTTCGAAAACCATACCCTGATACATAGGTATCGGTGGGGGAAAAAGACGCAATAAAAAAACGATTGAGACAGTCAGAGGTAAAAGTAGTGTTAGAATTGCCAGAATCCCCGTAATGATTCTGGCGAGCAATATCCGGCTTCTGCTTACCGACAGGGTTGACAGGAATGCGGATATTTTTCTTGTTTTGTCTGTGTACATCTGTGATGCGCCCATACCGCAGAAGCCGATTACTACAAGCGTAACAAGCGGGACGCCGAAGCCTATTGATAAAATGGGTGGGTCTTTAGAGTCACTGCGGCGCGCCGTGGAAAGCAAGATGGCAATAAAGATTGCTGAGAAAAAAACCGCTCCGATGAAATATATAATATGGTCCTGGATTTCTCTTTTTATAAGCGTGAACATTTCTTGGTCTCCTGTTATCAGCTTTCAATAGTTTTTGGGATTGGCTTGGTACATTCTATGAAAATGTCCTCAAGGCTCATCGGAATTTCCGTACAGCTTGATGGTTTGAAGGTATCGAGAATAGTTTGTTTTTGACTGTTCCAGTTGGCAGCGGTTATTACCATTTCACGGCCTTGTATCTGTTGATTGATGATTTCCGTCATACAGAGGTTCTGGGGCACGGATTCAGGGAAAATTATCTGCAATTTTTTGACGCGCTCTTTCAAGTCTTCAAGCGGACAATCCACAACAAGCTTGCCGGCGGCCAGTATTCCTATGCGGTCGGCGATTCGCTCGACGTCGCCGAGTATGTGAGAGCTGAATAGAATGGTTCGGCCCTGCTGCTGGATAAGCTCGATGGCAAGCTCGAGAAACTGCCGGCGTGCGACGGTGTCAAGCCCCAGTGTCGGGTCGTCGAAAATCAGCAGTTCCGGGTCTATCGCCATAGCTAATGCGAGGTTCAGTTGTGCTCGCATACCGATTGAAAGCTCTTTTACCCGGCGGTCGGTGGGTAAGCGGAATTTTTCCATCAGTTGCTCAAAAAACTTATCATTCCACGTTAGCGAAAGGTTTTTGCAGAGTTTTATGAGTCGGCTGACTTTATAGTTCTGGATGAGGTTATGGCCCTCGGCTACATAGCCGATTCGGCCATGGAGTTTTGCGGAGATGCTGGTCGAATCGGTTTCCAAGAGGAATGTCTTTCCGCGCGTTGGCGGCTCAAGGCCAAGGAGAATCCGGATAATCGTTGTTTTGCCGGCGCCGTTTCGTCCCAGCAGGCCGTAGATGCAGCCTCGCGGAACTTTTAGATTTATGCCGTCCAGGACGCATCGGCCGTCGAAATATTTGAACAGGTTTTCAATTTTAATAACGTTATCGTTCATTCGGTCATCCCTTCTTTGGCGTTAGATTAAATTTGACAACCGCGTTATTGAACCACTCTGACAATGTTTGTTTGTCAATCTGCATGTGAAAAGCATCGACCACTATTCGCTCAAGTTCCTCGGAAATCAATTTTTTTCTAACCGACCTGCTTAAGTTACTGTCAAGATTCGCTACAAAAGCACCGGCGCCCGACTTGGTAACAATAATGCCCTCCTGCTCCAGTTGTCGAAAGGCCTTCGCTATCGTATTCGGGTTGATGGCAAGCTGCCTAGCAAGCTGCCTCACCGTTGGCAGCCTTTCATCTTTGATAAGCCTGCCCAGAGCGATATCACGCTTTATCTGGTCTATAATCTGCTGATAAACTGGCCTGTCCGACGAATTATTTATACGAATCTGCATAATCTCACCTGACTATTTGTACTATTTCAACTATTACAAATATAACACATATTTGCCTTTTGTCAAGTATTATCAGGAAAAAAATAAAGAATTTTATGCAACAGACAGAGTGAACGCTTGCTTTAATTATAGTGCTAAAATCGGCATTTATCAGGCTCATGCCCTATTGCCACTGGGGCATCTGTTTTTTATGAGATAGTGAAAATAATTTTTTTGACAATTTATTTTGTCGGCGGTATATTTCTGGTAGGTTTATAATCAATACAATTTCACATACTTTCAAACAGGGAGTCGAGAAAATGAAAACGAAATTTTGGATTAAATTTGTTCTGGTGTTAATGGTCATCTGTATGACCGGCTGCAAGAAGAAGACACCGATTTCAAAAGAATCTGAAGCTATGCCCGAATCTAAGGAGACCAAGCAAATGAGTACTCAGCAGGAATCTTTTGGCCAAACGCCCGACGGCAGGGCGGTTGACTTGTATACCTTAACTAATTCCGCCGGTATTATAGCCGAAATTATGACCTACGGTGCTACTCTGGTTTCACTGGAGGTTCCGGATAGAGAGGGTAATCTTGCCGATATCACCCTCGGTTTTGATGGCCTGGATGGGTACCTCACAGCACATCCTTATTTCGGAGTGATAGTTGGCAGATACGCTAATCGAATAGGCCTGGGAAAGTTTACGCTTGACGGCGTGGAGTATCAATTGGCTACAAACGATGGCTCG
>CAZJIR010000164.1:4833-6585 GCA_964546095.1 uncultured Pirellulales bacterium | reverse complement strand
ATAATATCCAGTTGGCTAATGTCTTAATCCCACGTAGCGGTGCCTTCAAATCGTGTGAGACTATAGAGGCAAATTCCTTTAGTTCCTTATTGATACTGTCCACTTTTGTGATAAGTGCATCCTGTTTGCGTTCGGCCTGTTTGCGCTCGGTAATGTCCTCGCCTGAACTGAGGGTGCCGATAACATTTTTTTCGTTGTTCCAGAGCATTGTATTACGCCATGCAATAATTCTCTCTTGGCCGGCTTTGGTTAAAATGGAATTCTCTAAATACTCTGACTCCTTAATTTCTCTTACCATTAATCTCTGAAAAAAAGTTCTAATCTCATCGCTCAGTCTTTTTGGGACAAAATGGTCGAACCAGTTTTTCCCTATAATCTCCTCTCGGCTGTATTCAAGGATTTCACAACCTTTGCGATTTATAAGAGTAACTTTCCCCTCGGAGTCAAGAGCTACAATCGTCACTCCTGCAATATCGAGATATTTCTGTGCCCTGTCTCTCTCTTCCCGCAGAGCTTCTTCAGCTTTTTTACGCTCAGTGATTTCTTTCTCAAGCTGCTCATTTGTTTTTGCCAGTTCGTGCGTTCGTTCCTTAACCATTTGCTCTAATTGGTCCATTTTCATAGATGCTTGTTTGGCGAGGGACCACTTTTTAGTCAATGCGGCGGCGAGTTGAGCGACCTCGGCACTGTCAAAGGGCTTTTTAAGAATCAGAAGGTTTTCGGAGCTTCCGAGCCTGCGGATTATATCTTCCCATGAGTGGTCGGAATAGGCTGTGCAGATAACGATTTGGATGTTAGGGTCGGTCTTCCAGATGTGTTCTATCGTTTCTAAGCCATCCCAACCTGGAGGCATGCGCATGTCGATGAAAGCCAGTTCGTATGGGCGGTTCTCGGAAAGGGCGTGCTTAATCATATTATACCCTTCTTCTCCTTGAGATGCAACATCGAGTTCATACTTACTGTAGTGTACAGGTTTATTGGCGCTGCTGCCAAAAACATCAGCCATGAGTGAATCCAGCTCAGCGCTATCTTCTTCTCGTATGAGAATTGTTTTGAAATCCTTATGAATATTAGTATTGTCATCGATGACCAGGATACGGTGAGTGATTTCTCTTTCGTTGTTGCTCACTTTTCAGCCTCCTTCGTTTGAAAGGGTAATTCGAGGATGAGTACAGTACCCTTTCCAGGTCCATCGCTGTGGGCGCTTAGCGAGCCGTTTATTTCTCTCGCTGCGATGGCGGCGCTGTGTAGTCCGAATCCATAACCGTCCTTTTTTGTTGTGAAACCGTGCTCAAAGATGCGTGTCAGGTTCTCTTTAGTGATGCCGGTACCGTTGTCGTGTACCTCAATGCGGAAATACCCATCTTGCGGTTTTCTTACATATATCGTAAGAATTTTGTCGTCTCGACCATTATCAGACAGAGCGTATTTTGCATTACTAATGAGGTTTGTCAGGATCTGAAGAATCTTATGACTGTCGATAAGAACAGGCGGCAGGTCCGCAAATTCACGTTTTACTTCCACGTTATGTCGATTGAGTGCCTGGGCATTTATCTGGATAGAGTCTTCCACAAGTTCTATAATAGAGGTCGGCTCGACCAAGCCTATTGTTTTACTATAAGATTGCTGAAGGTGTATGATATCAGTCATATGCTTAACATGTTTGGTTAGCGTTTGCAATGCCTCAAGGTAGCGTGCTTGTTCTGAAATAAGTTCTTCAGACAAGGTGGCCAGAAAGACTGGTAATTTCTT
>CAZJIR010000164.1:0-4823 GCA_964546095.1 uncultured Pirellulales bacterium | reverse complement strand
GCCCTGTTCCCTGGTTGTCAGAAATGTGCTTAGATTGTCTTTATGCTCTTCGAACAGGCCAACGACCTCTGTAAGATAGGACACTTTAGAATTGCGGACACTTCTTTGAATCGACTCAGCGGTGGTTCTGACACTGGTGAGTACGTTTCCTACGTTGTGCAGTACTCCGGTTGCCACCTCGGCCATGCCCGCCCTACGTGCTGTCTCGATTAGCTTTTCCTGGGCAGCTTCCAGTTCAGCTTGAGCTTGTTTTCGTTCAGCGATCTCCTTATTAAGATTATCTATTGATGTGGTGGTCCTTTTTAAGTCCTCGGTCATTTTTTTGAAAGAAGCGGCTAATAGTCCAAATTCATTGTAATTGGGGATATCAATTTGAACATCCAGATTACCTTGGGCTACTTCCATCACGCCTTCAGTTAGTTTGTTTATCGGTTTCGTGATTTTTTTTGAGAGCGACCACCCAATAAATAAAACGATCATAAGAGCGGCCATTATGAATCCTGTGTAGATAGTTGTAAATTGTTTGCAGATGAGGCTGATAATAGTCTTGTCCAGCCCTTCTTCGACCAATGTCCCATGCAGAATATATTGAGAGATAGTGATAAGACAGATCCCCCAAATCGTGATAGCCAGGAAAAAAGCTACTATGATATTGTTTCTTAAACTTGGTTTTGAAGATTTTATTTCAATAGCCATTTTATCTTACTAACTCAAATTGATTGAATAATCATCAATCCAATAAAAAACGTCGCAGTGGCTGCAATAAATCCTGAATTGGAATGTATATTGCAGGGGCAAGGACAAATCCAGCCGTCAGTTTGCTCCCTCGTGGCGTTGATGTTCCAACAATGATTCCTATTACTATTGCAACTAATAGGGGGTCGGAAATAGGTGATTTTGTTATTGTTTTTACCCCGTAACCAAGCATCCCTATCGACGCTGCGAATAGCACTCCAAGCCAACCTTCTTTCAGTAAGTTCAAATACTTATATGTCATCCTTTTGTTTCTCTTGTCAGGCTCCATCATTGATACCTTTTAAGAATTTACAATTCAGATTTATCGCTATATGTGATATTATGCTTCCCGACGGAAAATTTCTTGACGGAAGTCACCACGGGCATTTAATTCCCAAATCTGCTTTATAAATCCTTTATTCCCATTCGAAGTAATAGCTTAAGGCCATATTCAGCCTGATTAAGGGGGTTATCGGCATATAAGAGACGCGATTTCAGAGGAAAAGGCGTCTCATGGGTAATATCAGTACTTTTTCTTTTATTCTCAAAAGCTGCTTCTTTCCCATTGGGCGAGTATTTCTAAGCTGATGCAATTAGAAATTAGGGCATGAGGCCGGTTAGAAGTTCTATAAATGGGAAATATTCGAGCCATAAGGACGGGAAATTAATAACAGGGTTGACAAGGACATTGGTGGGTGCTATAATGAAGAATAAGTCAGGATGGTTCTTTGCTACCTAAATAATAAAAACACAGGTTGGCTAATAAATAATGCCCGTCCGATAACTGTAGCCAATATATTGGTTTAGAAGAGGGAATAGCGATGAAAAGCGTTTCGGTGTGTAAAGTGATTTTAGTGGTTGTTTTGTGTACTTTATTTTTAATGCCTTTGGGATGCATGTCCTTTGACCAGATGGGTGAGTCTGAGGCCGAGGGACGCATAAGGCATAGTCGCACTGCTCGTATAAACCGACAGGAACTAATGGGGGATTTAGATGAATTTTTCCTTCTTGATAGGCCCAGTAAACTGACCGACAAAAGGATACCATGATAGACAGTGTTCCGGTTATAATAGCATAAGCGTGGAATTCAAATATTCTCTTACGCTATACCTGTCTTTGGCATACTTAAAGGGGGGATATATTGACGAGGACTTCTAATATAATCTTTCTAATTCGACCGTCGCAAAGCAGCAGTTTTGGACTTTCTTAATCTTTGTTGGCTTCCTTGAAGGAAGGATTGCCGCCGATATATTCAGGTACGAGTTCCTTGACTTTCTGAGCTATTCCATCATGGTTTCGCGATTGAACGATATTTACCAGTTCGTTTATACCTGCCCGAAGCTTGTCTCTGTTCATTGGAATATTTTTCCATATATTGATTTTGGGATGTCTTGTACGCTGCATATCTTCGCCTTCTATTCTGAGCTCCTCGAAAAGCTTTTCACCTGCTCTGGGTCCTGTGATAACCATATTAATTTCTTCTCCGGGTTTGAAACCACTAAGTGTAATTAATGTCTTGGCTAATTCCATAATTTCAATTGGTTCACCCATGTCGAGCACAAAGATTTCTCCTCCTTTTCCCATTGCTGCCGCCTGCAGGATAAGCTGGCTTGCTTCGGGTATGGTCATAAAATAGCGTTTCATTTTAGGATGTGTAATGGTTACGGGACCACCTTGCGTTATCTGCTTTTTGAAGATTGGTACTACCGAACCCTCAGAGTCAAGTACATTACCGAACCGCACAGTGACAAAGTGTGTTTTGCTGGTTGTGCTTAAATCCTGAATATACATTTCTGCAATTCGTTTGGATGAGCCCATTATGCTGGTAGGGTTGACGGCCTTGTCGGTGCTTATCATTACAAAGTTTGTAGTGCCGTGATTATCTGCAGCATCGGCGACGACTTGTGTGCCGATGATATTATTTTTGATGGCTTCGCTGGCGTTAAGTTCCATCAAGGGTACGTGTTTATGGGCGGCGGCGTGAATAACAACCTGTGGTTTATACTTTTCAAATATTTCTTCCACTCGTGTTTTATCGGTTATATTGCAAATGAGGGTGTGAAGAGAAACAGCGGGAAATTGCTTGAGCAAATCACGTTCTATATAAAACAGTGGATTTTCGGCCTGCTCAATAAGTAAAAGCAGCTTCGGATTGAAGTTGCATAGTTGTCTGCACATTTCCGAGCCGATAGAACCGCCGGCACCGGTAACAAGAATTGTTTTGTTTTTGGCAAAAGCTTCTATTAAGTCCATATCAAGCTGTACCGCTTCTCTGCCTAACAAGTCGTTAATATCAACATCTCGAATTTGAGAGACACGGAACTTGCCTGATGCGATATCTGTAATTGACGGCACTGTACGGAAGCGAATCTTAGTGCCTTCACATACCTGGATGACATGCCTTCTTTGTCGATGTGTTGCAGATGGCATTGCTATGGCAATTTCTTCGATATTGTGTTCTTCGCAGATTTTTGACAGTTGCTCAACAGTTCCGAGTATTGGTATGGCGTGAATATTAGTTCCTTGTTTGGCAGGATCATCGTCAATAAAACCAATAACATCGTATTGAACTTCGGGCATACGGTGAATTTCTCGTAGAAGAGCTTCTCCTGCGTTTCCTGCGCCGACTATCAAAAATTTCTTTAACCGACCTGCTTCGACTGCACGAAATTCCTCGAAATATAGCCGAATAGCCATTCGCAACCCACCGAGCATAAAAACTGTGGCAAACATATCGGCTATACATACACCTTCGGCGGGTTTCCCGTCCAAACCCGCCGGTAGATTTGCACGAATGATGTCGATAGGACCCATTACATACCATAAAGCTACAATAATTAAGGTGCTTGTCAATGACGCCTGAAGTATCCCCCGGAGGTCTGAGATTCCTACATAGCGCCACCAGCCACGGTATTGCTTAAAAAGCCCAAACACTGGTAATTTGATAATAAGGAAAAATACCAACAATGCAGGATATGCGTCAACAAGCCAAATGCGTTTGATTTGCATGTTGTGTACTACAAGGAAGGAAAGCATCAAGGAGGCGGCAAAAGCTATTATATGAGCAAGTATAATCAGGGGCCTGCGAAACCTAAGCAACACCGAAAGTGGAGTTGGGGTTTCTGTGTGAGTTTGATTCTTGTTATTCAGGTGTGTGTTTGTCTCAGGCATATTTTCTCAGTACTATAGTTTCTGCGCATCATTGCTTATAAAACAAGATTGAGAATAACAACTACTTGGGTATATAACCACTAAGCAGGATATATAGAATACTATAGTCTAAACCATTTATTCGGTATTATATTAAGTATAAGTGTAAAAGGATTTTTCTTTTGCTCTTACGACGATGTATAGTCCGGCTTGTTTTCGTTAGTTTGGGTTTCGTACTTAACCGGCTCCGTTTCTGCTTCGTCGAAATATGTATAAATATCCTCTATGGCAGTTTTGTCAACTTTGTGACGCATAAGCGAATAAATTATGGTGTTGGCGGAGAAATAAAAACTTATTATCAAAGAGACCACCAAACCAACAACAGCCATTAGGAATAGGCGTAATAAAAATGCACCCAATGATTCAGTCCAGTTAGTTGTTGCCAAACCTGTAGAGCCAAGTAATTTCAAAAATTCCGGCTTTGGCCAAATGGCTGTAAGCTTATTAACTTGTTCGCTGTTTTCTGCCCAGAGGCCGAGGTGCAAAGACAGGTGTGTGACCCAGAGCAATAAAAAGGCGAAAAAACGAACAAATGTATAACAAATCGCGCCATAAACCGCTGCTATTGTCGTGTAAAACACCATTGCCCAAGGTTTTGCATATACATAACTAAATGAACGGCTTATAGCATCGAAACAGTCTGAGCCGTCATAAGCCACAGCGGGGAACATTAAATTGAATCCTGCAACCATTCCTATCAAGAGTACAACAATTAGCGCACCTGCAAACAAAGCTAACGGTGAAAAGATACCTATCATTATTTCGCCGACGCGGGGAATATTACCTATCAGTCCCAGAAGGAATATGAACAGGCCTATGAAGATTATTATGCCGACCGGTGCAAGAGGTGCGGTGAAAAAACTTATGAATCTTTTAAT
>CAZJIR010000163.1:0-6614 GCA_964546095.1 uncultured Pirellulales bacterium | reverse complement strand
CAATTATCAAGATATAAAAGAGTAATAGTGAATGTATTGCCAAAATAAGATAAAAACACTGCTGCTATCTATTTTTAAAATGGGAATGAAAATGAAAAATAAAAACATACTTATGAGAATATTTAATTATCGCCATTTCTCTAACCCAACTGTGCGGAAGGCATTCGCTTTCTTAGGCTGTCTCATTCTCCTTGCCGGCACTCCGGCGCTCACTCAAGCTGCGATGACCGGGACTGACAGTGTTCCTCGGCAGCGCATTTCAATCAACGAAGGCTGGCGTTTTTATAAATACGATGCTAGAGAAAAGGCGGACAGCCTGATATACGATGTACGTCCGGGATTGAGGGACACAGACACTGTTGTGATAGCCGACGAAATGCCTACGGAGGCTGTGAAAGTCGAAGCTAAGCGGGCTGTTCTCAAGCCCTGGATTCTGCCGACCGGCAACGACTTCCTCAAAGACCCCGCCAAGCATCATGTTCGACCCGAAGGCAATCCCGGCAGCGATTTCCCGTTTGTTCAGAGCGATTTCGATGACAGGTTATGGGAGAGCGTAAACTTGCCGCATGACTGGGCGATAGCAGGGCCTTTTTATAAGGGTTGGAACGTTGAAGTAGGCGGTGGCATGGGGCGCTTGCCCAGTCCAGGTGTAGCCTGGTATCGCAAGAAGCTCAACATCCCGGCGTCAGACGAGGGCAAGTCCATCTTCCTCGATGTGGACGGTGCGATGTCTTATGCCATGGTCTGGTTGAACGGTAATCTGCTTGGCGGCTGGCCATTTGGCTACTCCTCATGGCGTGTGAATCTTACGCCCTATGTCGTACCGGGTGGTGAAAACCAACTGGCGATTCGTTTGGACAATCCGCCCGAATCGTCGCGTTGGTATCCAGGTGGCGGCATCTACCGCAACGTCTGGTTGACCAAGACCAATCCCGTTCATGTCGGTCAGTGGGGCACTTTTGTAACGACTCGAGATGTTTCCGAGGTCTCCGCCACAATCAACTTAGAAGTCACTATCGACAACGACTCCAAGGATGACGCTACTGTTAGAGTAGTTACCCAAGTCTTCGCCTTGAATACAGATACAGATGGTAATGAAACCTATGATGCAGTAGCAGCTTTCGCGCTTCTGAAAACGACTGTCGCGGCAGGACAGAGCGCCAGTGTCGAAGGCTCCGTTATCCTCAAAAATCCCAGGCTGTGGGGACCACCACCCACACAGACTCCCAACCTTTACGTGGCAGCGACCACGTTGTGGCAGAATGGTAGACCAGTCGACCAATACCAGACGCGCTTCGGTATCCGTTCACTGCGTTTTGATGCTGACACTGGTATTTATGTGAATGGTCAGCTCATCAAAATCAAAGGCGTGAACCAGCACCATGACCTCGGTGCTTTGGGTGCAGCATTCAATACTCGTGCAGCCGAGCGCCAGCTCGAGATACTCCGTGAAATAGGCTGCAACGCGATCCGTACAGCCCATAACCCACCTGCTCCCGAATTACTCGAATTGACAGACCGGATGGGATTTCTTGTGATGGACGAAGCCTTCGATGTCTGGGAACGAAGAAAAACTCCGCTCGACTTTCACCTCATCTTTCCCGATTGGCACGAGCAGGACCTGCGAGCTCTTGTCCGACGGGACAGGAATAGCCCTTCGGCGATTATATGGAGCTTTGGCAATGAAGTCAGCGAGCAATATACCGATAAGGAGGGCGCAGCATTGGCGAAACGGCTGCATAACATTATGAGGGAAGAGGATCCTACCCGTCCCACGACCAGTGCCATGAACTGGGCAAAACCACATATGCCTTTACCCACTTCCATGGACGTTATAAGTCTTAATTACCAGGGCGAAGGCATTCGCCAATCACCGGAATTTGAAGGGACAAATCGTATCCGTACCAAACCACAGTATCCGGCCTTTCATCAGCAATTCCCCCAAAAAGTCATTCTCAGCAGTGAATCCGCGTCAGCGTTCAGCAGCCGTGGCATCTACCTGTTTCCTGTCGTGCAAAAGATTAGCGATATCGTGCGTGATGGCCGGGGCGGTGACTCGAAGATTCGTCATGTGACTTCGTATGAACTCCATGCTGTCGACTTTGGCTCATCAGTGGACAAAGTGTTCGGTTCCATTGAGCGCCACCCATTTGTCGCAGGCGAATTTGTCTGGACCGGATGGGATTACATAGGCGAGCCGACGCCTTACTATGACGCCCGCAGTTCGTACTGCGGAATCATCGACCTGGCCGGGTTCAAGAAGGACCGCTTCTATCTTTATCAGGCACACTGGCGGCCCGATTTTCCAATGGCCCATATCCTGCCGCACTGGACCTGGCCCGAACGTGTTGGGCAAGTCACGCCGGTTCACGTCTTCACATCAGGCGACGAGGCGGAATTGTTCCTTAACGGAAAATCACTCGGTCGCAAAACTAAAGGCCGGTATGAATACCGCCTCCGCTGGGACGACGTGACGTACGAGCCGGGCGAGCTCAAGGCCGTCGCCTACAAGGACGGCAAGGAATGGGCCACCGATGTCATGCGTACTGCCGGTAATGCTTCTCAAATGGGTCTTAAGCCTGATCGCGCTGCCATAAGCAATGACGGCCGCGACTTATCCTTTATTACTCTCACGGTTCAGGACAACAATGGCATAATGGTGCCCCGTGCAAATAACCTGATACGCTTCTCCGTCAGCGGCCCCGGCGAAATAGTCGCTACTGATAACGGTGATCCCACCGATTTCAACATCTTTTCGTCTCATGACCGCAAAGCTTTCAACGGCCTTGCCATGCTGATCATTAAAGCAAAACGCGGCCACACCGGTCCGGTTGTCATTACCGCCGAATCTGATGGTCTGCCCGCTGTCACGTGCACAGTTCTGACAAGATAGATATGAAAAACCTCACAAGGTAATTTAAGCAGGCAAAAGGACGGTCGTTATATTTTTATTACTTTGAATCAAAAGGAAACTAAATATGGAATACAACAAGATATTAGATTTTCTTGCACCATGTGGTCTAAGCTGCCGAAAATGTCTTGCTTACATTAAAGGGGAAATACCCCGAAATTGTATAGAGCTTCAGAAATTGCTGGGGAATTTTGACATCTATGCAGAGCGATTTTCAAACTTCGTTCCGGAATTTAAAAACTATCCTTCTTTCAAAAAGATGCTGTCATATTTGGCAGAACCAGACTGTAAAGGATGCAGGCAAAGTACCTGTAAGTACCCCAATTGTGGTGTTGCTGAATGTTACAAGAAAAAGGGCGTTGATTTTTGTTTTCAGTGTGATGAATTTCCCTGTGAGAAAACGAATTTTGACCCTCATTTGAAGCAGAGATGGATTAAAATGAATAATCGTATGAAGGAAATCGGAGTTGAATCTTATTATGAAGAAACAAAAGACTTATGCCGCTACCTTTGATTTTTTGGTTTCGGACAAATTATTTAACATGAGAGAATACTGCCTATTTTCAAAGGAATAATATAACAATGGGACTAACACGGATTTGAAAAAGCCGGGTAAATCCGGCCCTCGGCTTCGCCGCGAGGCGAGCCTTCTTTGGACGAAGATCCGGCTTTAGACGGAACGGATTGCATTTGGGTTTTTAACTTTTAATTTTCCTCAGTAGCCCCACCGAAAACTGACCGTTGTAATTCAAACAGGATTGTAATATTATGTTGCCTTCTTAAAGCGAAAAGGTATTTCAGGAAGTGACAATAAGACAAATTACAGACTCTAAATATTTATGAAAACCTCAAAGTGAAAGGTAAGGTCATGGAGACAGTTGCTAAAATTACAATTCGATGCTTTTTTCTTAATTTGATAGTAATGCTGATATGGTTCTTATTTTACGTACTGGCGCCCGACTTCATATATCAAACTCATTTCAGGCTATTCAATATAACAAAGCAGCAATTCGCGGCTATCAACTATGGCGGCATGATGCTCCTGAAGATCATTACATTTACGTTCTTCCTCTTTCCGTACGTAGCCTGCAAATGGGCCATGAAGAAATAACCAAAACCACTGGGTCTTGATTACGTCTTGTGTCTTTAGTCTTGTGTCTTGTGTCTTGTGTCTTGTGTCTTATGCCTTGTGTCTAAAACTCAGCTTATTCTTTTTCCGCTGAGGAGCTGATAACATGTCGAGCCTGTAACAGCGGCGCTCTCCCCTTTTTTGAACAATTTGATTTTCGGGTCAAGCTCAACGGCGGTATTCAGCAGGTTGGCCGCTGTCAGCTTGTTCCTCAGCATTATTGCTATAGGGTCTCTTATACAATTTTTCAGACATTCCTCGGGTTCACGCAAAAAATCACCGAAATCACCTACACAGACATAGCAGTAAGCCATGTGGCCCGATGGCATAACAACAATATTATTGACGAAAAGTGTGCCCTGTTCGGTTTTGCAGACGAATCCTTTTAATTCCCTGCAGCCGTTCATAGCCTCAAGGTCAACAGGGTCAAGAATAATGTCACCGGACGGATTGAAGGAGCTGCCGGATACGTTTAGAAATTCAGGCTTGCATCCCTCATAGCATCCGAAAGATTCCAGAGCCCGTCCCACAAGCGCTATTCGGTGGTTGGTCACTCCGTAAAGAAACGGCGCCCCAAGGCCGGCCGCTTTGCTTGCGGCCCATATTCGTTCAAGCATCTGTTCAAGAGTGCTCTCCGGCGGAGGACTATGAAATACATCAACCAAGATGCATATACGGGTCAGTCCCCCTGAGGGCGTTTCCATACCTGCCCAGTGTTCAATAACATGCCTGGCCTTCTTGCTGCTTTTTGCGAATCGGCCGTTCGTAAGAATAAATATATCATATTCAGGAAGTAGAATACGTATTTCATCCAAAAGCTGTTTTTGATAATTAAGACGCTCATCCTCAGGTATCTTTCGGCCTTCAATAATATGAGGCCACGTATAGAATTCACCACCGCTGATACGCACCGATGGACGCCCGAAATTAAGTTTGATTGTATATTCTTCACTTACCCATTGGGAAGTATATCCTTTGCCCATAAGACAATTGGCATACTCCTGTACCAAATCTCCATTCATTCTGTCCGGCGGTTTTGAAAGTTTGTCAAATTCTATATATTTGTTAGGCCGGACAAACTCGAAAGATCCGCCTCCGAAGACATCCCTCAAGCGGGTAATGACAGAGTGTTTATTGATATTCTCAATAATATGTCGGGCATTATCAGGACTTAATGTCTCTTTCCTGTCGGGACCCGAATTCGTAATACAGTGTGCGCAGCGGTCGTTGCCGTAAAAGGACAGATATAGTTCGACCTTGTTTATTGCAGGAAGCGGAACCTCAAATCCTTCCGGATATTCAGGTATCATCCTTCGTTCATATAACACAGCAACGACTTTCTCTATAAGCAATGACATAGTATCGGACCCTTCATTGTAAATATTTAGGTCTATTGAACATTCACCTTTACGACACTCGGCTATATTTGACAGCCCCCAATTTTCGGCTGGATATTAAGCCTGGTCTGGAGTTTTAAATCGTTTCTCGTCACCCGTTATGCTGAGCTTCTACACCCCCATAGGCGCCTACAGTTCCTTTTCGGTTAGCTCCTTTTATAAAACATTTACTGATACAGCTTACCTATATCTCAAAATGTTTATCACCAACACTCACTCCTATGCCTGCATACCTCAAACAGACAAATGTTCATACACTGTACCCTCTACATTCTTCGGCTTTTTTACGGTCTTTTCATAAAAATATCACAAGAAACAAAGCTTATCAGTACTGAAAACTCACTTTAGAAACATTCAATAATGCTCTTATGGTCTTTTACTCGCCTCTGCGGTGCCGCCATAAGCCCCCATATTGATTCTGCCGCCGTTGGGTACCGGCTCTAAAAGAAATGAAGTGGAACTGTTCCCTGCGTCAATGCATGGGCTTGTTACGGCATCCCGAACCCAGCTTTGGCTGACCGGGTCCCATCGGCCGCCCCGAGACTTCAAATGATAGTCGCCGTTAGCCGGGTCGGCAAAGAGCGGGTCGTTATCAATATTCCCCTGGCCTGACCAACCGCCCTGAACATCACTGTACGTAACGATTGCGTTTCCACCTGCTACATCCACTATCTGCCCCGAATTATTATTCCATACGATGCAGTTGGTTAAAGTTGTGCTGCTGTCGTTCCAGTTGTATACCGCGCCGCCTAATGAAATAACCTGATTATCCACTATGTTGCAGTTGGTCAATACGGATGTTGAATTACTATCACAAAACAAACCGCCTCCGTGTTCAGCCGAATTCCCGCTGAAGGCACAGCCGGTAAGGATCGAGCAGCTTTCATAATTGTATATCCAGCCCCCCATATCTCCAGAGTTTTCATTGAACGCGCAGTTAGTCAGGGTTGGACTGCTATTGACATAATAATTTTCCATCCCGCCGCCGTACTCGGTCGTATTGGTAATTGTGGCAGTGGTCGATTCCACGCAGCAGTTAGTTTCTGCAGCAATTGTCTGGGTATCAGAAACAATTGCATTACAGTCGAGTATTGAGTGGCAATCAGGAATGTTCCCATTTAGGTCGAGTTTGAGCACGAGAACATCATCATTACCTGCTCCTGATGAAGAAGTACTG
>CAZJIR010000162.1:3868-6627 GCA_964546095.1 uncultured Pirellulales bacterium | reverse complement strand
TTGATTACTGTACCTTGGCCGAAGAATGGCTTAAAATTGAAAATTCGTTGATAACAGATTTGACCGAAGATGGCAAAATAAATGAACGCGATTTAGTCGAGTTTTACTACCAGTGGCTTATGTTTCGCTGAAAATGATTCCGCTTGGGCAGACGAGTTGTCCATCATACAATCTTCGTTCTATCCTTTGGTTTTACATTTGATATTGGCTTGCATTTTTAGGGGATGGCGGGGATAATGTTCTTCTGTATCGGCAGGATGGGTGCCTCAAACCTGTTGTGCGGTTCGTGAACGTGAGCATCTTAATGTACAGAAAGGGAAAAGAGATGAAGAGAATTTTAATAGCCCTGTTATTTTTATCAGTTGTCGTGAATTCGTCGGCATCTGAAAGTGTGTTCACCAAATTTGTCTGTCGGGATGGCGATAAACTCATGGATGAAAACGGTGAGCTTCGGTTTATCAGTTTCAACATTCCCTGCCTGCATTATAACGAAGATAATATGCCCTTTACCGAGACGAATCCGTGGCGGAGGACCAACGAGTTCGAGATTGCCGATGCGCTCGAAGCAGTGAGGCAAATGGGCGGCCAGGTAGTGCGCATATACAGCTTATCTGTTCGCACAGAGGGAGAAAATCCGGATATACCGCGGCATATAGTTGGGCCGGGGCAGCTCGATGAAAAGACATTGGAATCGCTGGATATGGTTTTGGCGGTTGCGAATCGAAAGGGGATACGGGTGATTGTTCCTTTTATCGATAACTGGAAATGGTGGGGTGGGATTGAGGCGTTTGCGAAATTTAGGGACAAAAAAGGTCCAGATTTCTGGACGGATTCGGTTCTGTTCGAAGATTATAAGAAGATAGTAAGTGCCGTGATAAATCGAACGAATTCAGTTACGGGAGTGAAGTATTGTGACGACAAGGCGGTTTTTGCGTGGGAGACCGGGAATGAATTGGTGTGCCCTCATGAGTGGACGGCGAAGACTGCGGCCTTTATCAAGAGCCTTGATAAAAATCATCTGCTTCTCGACGGCTATCATAATACAATCCTGCGGGATGAGTCTATTGAGGATGAGAATGTAGATGTTGTTACTACACACCACTATTCGAAGAATCCGGCGGAGACTATCGGTCAGATAAAGAGAAATGCGGCCAAAGCACGCGGCAAAAAGCCATACTTTGTCGGCGAGTTTGGTTTTATTCCTACGGATGGTGTAGAATCGGTGCTTAAGACGGTGATAGATGAAGGAGTAAGCGGTGCTTTAATCTGGTCACTGCGTTATCGTAATCAGGACGGCGGGTTCTACTGGCACAGTGAGCCTCATGGCGGCGATTTGTTTAAGGCTTACCACTGGCCCGGTTTTGCTTCAGGTTCTGCGTTCGATGAAAGCGGGTGTTTGGCTCTTATGCGCCGTAAGGCGTTCGAGATAAGAAATATGCCGGTCCCGGTGTTAGAAAAACCGGCCGCACCGGTTCTGCTTGCTATTAACGATGCCGCCGGTATTACGTGGCAAGGCAGCGCCGGCGCCGAGAGCTATATCGTGGAGAGGGCGCAGAGCAGTGACGGGCCGTGGGTGGTTGCAGGACGTGATATATCCGATGCAACGGTTCAGTACCGGCCTTTATTTAATGATACGGGAGTTGAAATCGGCAAGAGTTATTATTACTGCGTTAAGGCCAAGAACTCGGCAGGAGTGTCGGAAGCATCGAACGTTGTTGGGCCTGTTTATGTTTCTTATAAAACGCTTGTGGATGAATTACAAGACCAGCAATTTATCCACGAACGTGACGGTGAACTATCGTTGAGGAGAAGAGAAGCGCGTAAGTTCAAAGAGGATGCACATAGACTGAGGGGGATGAGCGGAGACTACATCGTTTATAAAGTCGGAGCGCCGATTAATTACTGGAAAGTTTATTCGTTTTTTCCAAAAGATATTTCCGATTTTAAGTTCTACGTATCGGGCGACGGCCAGAACTTCGAGCAGATAGAATTCGTGAGGGAGGCTTACTATGCCGGTCAGGGTGAGTATGGCTATTGTATTCCGGTTCTATATAATGGAATTGGCTCCGGTGAAGATGCGAAGTATCTGAAAATCGAATATACATCGGAAGCACAGATTTCCCGTATAGAAATAAAATACGGAGGAGCATTAAGTAAATTCACCCACATGCACGCGCCGACGGGATTTGTAAAGGGGCATAGCTGGGGCTGGACAGGCCGGAGAGGACAGTATTTAGGTACAAGGCCGGAGGATTCGATGAAAAAGTTGGCTGAGACCGGCGCCAACTGGGTCTGTATCTCTTTCAGCGCTGATATGAAAGAGCCGAATGAGCCGCAGATATTCTGGGGTGATACGAATCTGAGGATGGTGACCGACGATGAAATTCGGCGGGCAGTCAGCCTGGCTCGTGATAATAATCTGAAAGTCATACTTAAGCCCGTCATAAATGTGCGCGACGGTACGTGGAGGGCGTTGATTGGATTTAATACGCCGGAAGGCAAAATCGATATGCAAGCCTGGGACAAATGGTGGGCTGATTTCAGGAAGTTTCTGCTGCATTACGCGCGCATTGCCCAGGAGACGGGTTGTGAAATGTGCTGTATCGGATGCGAGATGGTGTCGACTGAGGGGTTCGAAGGACAGTGGCGCGAGCTGATTGCCGAAATACGAAAGGTTTACAGCGGCGCCATCACATACGATACGAATCATGGGAAAGAAGATGAAATAACGTGGTGGGATGCAGTGGATGTTATAAGCA
>CAZJIR010000162.1:0-3858 GCA_964546095.1 uncultured Pirellulales bacterium | reverse complement strand
CGCTTACTATCCGATAGGCACGGACTATGTGGAGCTTGCGCTAAAGGACGACCTGAGCAAGGTTCCGCCTTCGGATAATTCGTTAGAGGCCCTTAAACGCCGCGTGAAGCCGATAAAAAAGACGATACGCAAGGTAAGTAAAAAATTCAACCGTCCGATTCTTTTCATCGAGGTGGGCGTGAGTAGTGCAAAGGGATATAGCGCTGCTCCATGGACCTTTCGTGGTTTTAACAAGGTTTACGATGGTGAAGAGCAGAGCAGATTTTACCAGGCGATGTTAGAGACTTTCTGGGACGAGCCCTGGTTTATTGGTTTTGCGTGGTGGGACTGGCCGACCAGGTTGTATTCTCTTGAAAGAGCGAAAAGACATACCGGCTTTTGCATATACGGCAAACCGGCTGAGCAAGTAGTACGGCAGTGGTATGCCAAGCCTCGCTGAAAAGGCGCTGCTCCCATGGAAAGAACCGTGGTGTTTCCCATCAGAAAAAATGAGACACGTTGACCGATTATACCGGCTCAGTCCAAGCCTAAGGCCGGTGAATCTTTATTCGTTATAACTGCCGAGTTCAATTCAGGACGACATTCCCTGTGCGGTTAATCGTCATCATTCTGGGTTACATCAAAGGCAGCCCATACCGGCAAGTGGTCTGACAATTCTCTTTTCGACTTCTTCATATTATTTACGCTCTTATTTCCATAGACAAGCTCCGTCGCATCGAGGACAGCACACTGGCTTTGTATGAATTCGGTTGTATCAAATTCGCTAATATAGATATGGTCGTAAGAGCTGGAGTAATCCGAGTAGTTACTTTTAAATGTCGATTTTGCGTTTGCATCGATTTGAATCAAGTCGGCTTCTTCAGCCATGCTTTCCATTGTATTATGAGTTCCTGAGTAGTTGAAATCACCAGCCAGAATAAAATCTCTTTCATCCACGAAAGACCTCATCCAATTAAGGTGTTCTGCGAGCATCTTGACTTCGGTTTCACGGTTTCCGTCGGCATCATTGGACCACCTTGTATGAATGAGAACGAGAGAGAAGTCGAAATTTTTGCGCTTAAAGGACACGACGAAGGGGTCGTTGCGATACGATTCTTCGAGGTCCCAGAAATTGCTTATGATACCATTGCCAAGCTGTACCCGGTCTTGACGCCAAACGGCAGCGTAAGCCTCATGATAATTTCCGCCGGGTCTGTGTGTTCGAATTCCGTACACGTAACCCCATTCCTTGTTTGTTTTCTGCTTCAGGGCGTCAGCCAGTTTTGCTACTTCGGACTCCTTCTTAACCTCAAGGATTCCACAAACATCGAATTTCTCAATTACCTTGGCCAATTTGTCAAGGTCATGTGTGGTCTGACCAAGCCATTTGATGTTGTATGATGCGACCACAACATTATCATCAGTCCTTTGAGGAACAGCATAACCTTCCGCACGAGCGATGCCGGCAGCAGATGTAATAACAATTATGTAGAAAGTCGCTAATAATGCAGTTTTAGTCTTCATAATTTTACTCCTTAAATAAAATGTCACCTGATTATTGATTATAAGGTTCCATATAAGAACCTGAACGATACTGATTCTGCAACATAACTTAATCTGAGTTCATGCATCTAAGCTGGACAAACTTTGTGCTCATGCGAACGTTTCGAAATTTTCTTCCATCCCTTCATTTTCGGTTGCTTTCGAATGCCTATATTGTGATTTCGCTTTTAGCTTTTTTGGCTCGCTTTCTCAAAAATGCTGTAACTTATTTGATTAGTATATAAATGTCATTTAATCGCCGGCAAGGCATTTTTGAAAAAAATTCCGCTTTTTTACAGTTCTTATTGCAAGTTCGGGTTTTAGGCCAGACAGGCTGCGAGGTATTTGTAGATGAGCTTTTTTGCGATATTAAAACCGTATGTTTTTTATTTTGGCTTCTTGGAATAACTAACAATCGATAGAACTGCTCCCTGAGGGTCTTCAAATACGCAAAACCGGGCATCGGGGACGTCGGTTGGAGGTACTAAAATCTTTGCCCCAAGCTGTTGTGCTTTTTGTGTGGTTGCATCGACATTGTCCACTGTAACGTATGTTCCCCAGTGGGATGGGGCTTGGGGAGGTACCTGAGGGGGCATGTTCATAATACCGCCGACGGGTCGGCCATCGGCTCTTAGAATAGTATAGCTACCGTTTTCCATGGGCACATCTTCCATCGTCCAGCCTAAAAGCTCCTTGTAAAACTTCTTAGATGATTGAGCATCTCTTGTAAGCAATTCACTCCAGCTAAAATCACCGTGAGTATCGAATCTGTCAGCCATTGGTCACTCCTTTCGGTTAATTAAGCTCATTTAAAATCTCATTTAGAATAAGCTGCCTGGCATTTTCAATCGGGCCGGGCAGGTAGGTGCCGGCGGCCATTTTGTGGCCTCCTCCGCCGAACTTAGCAGCGATTTGGCTGACGTCGATGCCGCCTTTGCTTCGCAGCGAGCATCTGAATCGTCCATCCTTTAGTTCAACGAATAAAGTCGCAACCTCGATTGTATTTATCCGCTGGCATTCGTTGATTAAATTCTCGGTGTCACTGTATGAGGTGCCTGTTCGTTCGAAATCTTTTAGAAGTATATGCTGGCTTGCGTATTTGCCGTCAAGATTCAGTTCGAGGGTATTGAGCATTGTGGTCATAAGATTGAAACGTTGTTGTGAAAAATTTTGGTAAATACTCTCATGGATTTCTATTGGTTTTGCCCCTGCGTCGATGAGTTCGGCGCATGTTCGATAGACCCTGCTGTCGGTATTCCTGAACTGGAACCAGCCGGTGTCGGTGGCTACGGCTACAAAAAGCGCCTCTGCTGTTTTTTCGGTTATGGGCCAGCCGGCATAACTGAAGAAATCATAAACAATCAGAGCCGTAGCGGCAGCTCCTGAATCGACCAGTTCGATATCACCAAGGCCGTCGGCAGTTGCGTGGTGGTCGATTATCAATACGGGAGTATCGGCCTGCTTTATGTATTGGTCTAATTTCGGTAACTGGCTGGAGCTGTTGGTATCTACAATTATTAACAAATCGAATTTGCCGAACCGCCCTTCTATCAGCTCTTCGGGCTGGATATCTTCACCAAGCACAGGGACCTTTTCAGCAAATAAAAATTCATACCAATTCGGCATCGGCGAGAGCATTAGTGCTGTGGTTTTTTTGCCCAAGGTCTCCAACGCATCGGACATAGCTATAATACAGCCGCAGGCGTCACCATCAGGCCTGGTATGCGTTGTGATTAGAACATTGTCGGATTTATTGATTAGCTCAATTGCTTTTTGAAAATCTTTGTCACTTATCATGCCGGTCCTTGTCAGCTACGAAGAGCAGAGTTTTTTTGAAGTTATCTTTTTTGGTTGTTTATTTAGCCACCTTATCGTTAATCTTCACGTTTTCCAGAGTCAGGTTTTTGATTCCGACGAGCAGGTTCTCTCTCTGGACGTTATCAAACTCGCAATTCTTCAGGTGAACATCGGTGATAGGTGAACGTTCGTAGCCCCTGATTGACAGGGCGTATCGACTTTTTTGGCTGGTGACATTTTCCATATTGATGTTGCGAACAGTCGGAGTAAATTCACCTATGTCACCTTCTCCATAGTGGAAGTTAATCTTAAGCACCGCTTCGGCGACCTGGCCGATTTTGACATTTCTCATATAGACATTTTCAACAACACCGCCGCGAACCGAATTAGTTTTGATTCGCAACGCCCTGTCCAGATTGGGGCTGTCCATTGTGCAGTTTTCGGCAAATACGTTTCTGGCTCCCCCTGTCATTTCGCTGCCGATAACGACTCCACCATGCCCATCTTTCATTTCACAATTTTGAATAATGATATTTTCGC
>CAZJIR010000161.1:0-6628 GCA_964546095.1 uncultured Pirellulales bacterium | reverse complement strand
CCTCTACCGGATTTATACCCGAACGCATCCAGTGTCCCGTGTCCGCGCAGGCTCCTATTCGCTTACTGCGTCCCTCGCAGACCTTGAGTACGGTGTCAGTGTCCCAGTAATGTGAAGGCCTGGGGTGGTTATGAATTGCAACGTTAATTTTATATTCTTCACACAATTTTTCTATAAGGTCGAAGGCGTCCTCCGGCGGCTCCGATACAATCGTCTCAATGCCCATTTCCTGTGCGAAGTTGAAGACCTTCCGGCATTCATCCTCATTGTTAGGCAATCCCACTACACCATAATTGACAAGTTTAATTCCTGCCTCTCGAAGCTTTTGTAACATTTCCTTCTTGTCCTGTGAGGACATATTATGGTCGACTCTGACATCGGACTTTTCCTTGCTTAGTTGTTGGCCCGGATACGCCTCGATATAACACAGGCCAAGCGATTTGGTCTTGTCCACCGCCTCATAAAACGAAAAGCGATTGAAACTATACGCTTGCGTGCCCAGCTTCCAGTTAGAAGCTGCGTTTGCCTTGGTTAAACAGCATACGCATAAAACAAACGCAACTATTGCAATCGTTGGTAGTGTCTTTTTGTTCATTTTCATTCTCCTATTAAATAAGACGTTATTTTCTGAAAAAATAGTATATTACAATTTCCATCCTTCACGATATTCTCGTTTAAGGTATTTATTAGCGTCAGGCATGTTGGTGATTTTAAAGTTCGGCCCGTCCCAGTACAGTTTCTCCCCGGCCAGCGCTGCTATATTACCCAGCAATATAGTTTCAGTCAGAGGCCCGGAATAATCGAAGTTAGCCGATGGCTTCGGACCACCTTTACAAGCCCGTATCCATTCCTGATAATGATTGATTCCCCTGCCCAGGAACGGCTTAGGCTTCTTAAAACCTCTCATTTGTGATTCGGGTATCAGCCTTGGCCCTCCCATGTGCGGAGCGAGTATAGTGCCTTTTTCGCCGTAGTATAGTCCTCCCTGCTCGGGCAGCTTCCGTCCAGGCTCAAGCTCTTTTGGCAGGAATGGCCTGTTAACGCCGTCATACCAGGTAACAGCAACCGGTGGCAGCTCACCGCGAGCTGGAAATTCCCATCGAACGGCTGTTGCCTCCGGATAAGTTTCATTATTAAATTCTGTCGGATGTGCCTCCACGCTTATTGGATAGGTAAGGTCTAACGCCCAGAAGACAGGGTCTATTATATGACAGCCCATATCACCTAATGTCCCTGTCCCGAAGTCCCACCAGCGGCGCCAGTTACCGGGCAAATAAGTGTGATGATAAGGCCTCCAGGGTGCCGGACCAAGCCACAAGTCCCAGTTAAGCGTTTCGGGTATAGGTTCAGTTTCTGTTGGTCGAGTGCCACCGCCCCAGTTTTTACCGCTCCATATGTCTACTTTTCGCACCTTCCCGATAATGCCGGACTTAATAATTTCGACTACGAGCTTGACGGTATCTTCGGCGTGAATCTGAATACCCATCTGCGTAGTGACATTATGTTCCCGGGCTGCTTCGGTAAGCTGACGAACCTCGAAAACATCATGTGCCAGAGGTTTCTGGCAATAGACATGCTTGTCCATTTTGATGGCCATCATAGCTGCAACGGCGTGGATATGATCTGGCGTCGATACTGTTACTGCATCGATATTTTTATCTTCCCGCTCCAGCATCCTGCGAAAATCACGATATTTTTTTGCAAAGGGATATTGTTTGAATGTATCGGCTGCGTGTTTCCAGTCGACGTCGCATAATGCTACTATATTTTCCGAGCTGACTTGCCTGACATCATTTTCACCCATACCGCCGATGCCGATGCAGGCGACGTTCAGCTTTTCACTCGGCGGAATATATCGGGAACCTCCCATAACGTAACGAGGGACAATCGTGAACGCCGCCGCTGTTGCAGCAGCCCCCATAAAATCACGTCGTGATATTTTTATCTCTTTTTTGTTATCCGATTTTTTCTTGTCTCTCATCGCGATGTCCCTATTATATTTTGTTACTTGTTTATCACGGAATTGGCCTGTATTTAATTGACGGCCTAATCAAAACTACAGCGTCCAACCCTCACGATACTCGCGGCGCAGGAACTCATTGGCTTCAGGTATGTTGGTAATTTTCATTTCCGGGCCGTCCCAGTGTAGTTTTGTGCGATTCATTTTCTCTCTTAGTTCCGGACGCAGTGCCACATTACCCAGTAGAACTACCTCAGCCAATGGCCCGGCGTGGTCGAAATTTGAACCTGCTGGCTTGCCACCTTTGCAGGCTTCTATCCACTCTACGAAATGTCCGGGCGACCTGTCTATCATTTGCGGCGGCTTTTTATATTCTTTCATTCGCGAATTTGGTATAAGCCTGTAACCTAACATCTTGCCTTTGTCGCCTATGAATAATACTCCGCCTGTACCTAATCGCTGACCGTCTTCCAGTTCTTCCGGCCGGGGTGGTCTCATACCACCATCATACCATGTCAACTTTACCGGCGGAAATCCCGCACGCTCAGGGAATTGGTAACGAACCATAGAAGCCACAGGATATGTTTCTTTATTAACAAGACTTGAGACAGCCTCCACGCTCGTTGGGTGCCCGAGTTTAAGCGCCCGAAAAATCGGGTCGATACTATGGCAACCGATGTCACCCAGTGCCCCTGTTCCAAAATCCCACCAGCCTCTCCATTTAAATGGCATATAAGCAGGATGATACGGCCGTTCAGGTGCCGGGCCAAGCCAGAGGTTCCAGTCTAAAGTATCGGGAACCGGTGGCGTATCCTTCGGTCGTTCTACTCCTTGGGGCCAATAGACTGCATTTAGCCCCCTTAAAGGCCTGTCAGTCCATACGTGCACCTCACGTACCGGCCCAATCGCTCCATCCCAGATATATTCACACATCAGCCGGGTTTCTTCGGATGCCTGGCCCTGGTTACCCATTTGGGTGGCAACTTTATGCTCGCGAGCTGCCTGGGCCATCATACGAGCTTCATATACCGAATGTGTCAGTGGTTTTTCGCAATAAACATGCTTGCCTCTCTTAATAGCCGCCATTGACGCCGTTGCATGAACATGGTCGGGCGTAGCGACTGTAACTGCGTCTATGTTGTTTTCTTCCTTATCTAACATTTTGCGAAAGTCACGGTATTTTCTGGCCTTTGGGTAGCGCTTGAATGTCCTGTCCGCCTGTCTCCAGTCAACGTCACATAAAGCGACAATGTTCTGACTTTCCACGCCCTCCAGCACGGATGCTCCCCGCCCACCGACACCGATGCTGGCTATATTGAGTTTTTCACTTGGCGGAATATTGCCGGAGCCTCCGAGAACAAAACGAGGCACGATTGTGAACGCCGCCGTCGCCGCAGCTCCGCCTATGAAATCACGTCGGGACAATCCAGTGTTTCTGTTTTGCAGATAGTTTTTCGTAACAGGATTTCTCTTGAATGATTTGACAGATTTTTTCTGACCCTTCATAATAGGAATATTCCTCCCATATTTAATGTTTGCTATATTTAAAAGGCCAGTGGCTAATTAGCCTTGAACCAATTAACCACTCAGCCATCCAATCGACATTACACGCTCCATCCCACCCGGTAAAACTTGGTAATATAATTGTCCGCTTCCGGAGCATTAGTCGCCCTCATTTTCTTGGTGTCCCACTCAATTCTCCTGCCGAGCCGCACAGCTAAATTGCCGACTAAAAGAGCTTCGGTGAATGGACCTGAATACTCAAAGCCTCCCAAAGCACCCTTGGGATTATTGTCCTTGCAGGCTTGTATCCATTCCTTATGGTGTCCGATTGACCTGGGCAGCATTTGAGGCGGCTTTCCATATTCTTTCATTCTGGATTCGGGAATTAATCTCGGCGCTCCGGCGTGGCTGGGGCCAAGAAGCTTACCCTTATCTCCAATGAACAAAATGCCGTTGCCGCCGAGTCTGCGGCTTGATTCAAGCTCCGGCGGACGCTTAGGCAGCTTGCCGCCATCATACCATACGAGTTTTACTTCCGGCCGGTTACTTTTAGCGGGGAAGTAATATGTGATAATAGACCACTTGGGAAAAGTCTCATTATTGACCGAACTTGCCTCGGCCTCAGCTGCGATAGGCGCATCGAGGTCTAAGCAGAAAAAGGCCGGGTCTGCATTATGCACGGCCATATCGCCAAGCGCCCCGCACCCAAAATCGAACCATCCTCGCCAATTAAACGGCACATAATCCGTATGATACGACCGCCAGGCCGCAGGCCCAAGCCACAGGTCCCAGTTTAGTGTTTTTGGTACAGGTGGTTTGTCGTTGGGTCTGTCAACACCCTGAGGCCACCAAGCTCTGCCGCCGGGTACACCTGCTCTGTCTGTCCATACATGCACCTCCCTGACCTTACCGATAGCGCCATCGTGGATGAACTCATAAGTCAGCCTCAAACCTTCACCGCCATGTCCCTGGTTGCCCATCTGTGTGACGACGCCCGTTTCACGAGCCACTTCCGCCATCCGGCGTGCTTCATAAATTGTATGAGCCATCGGCTTTTCGCAATAGACATGCTTGCCCATTTTCATTGCCATTATCGCTGCCGGAGCATGAATGTGGTCAGGCGCACCAATAACTACTGCATCGATGTTCCTGCTTTCTTTTTCCAGCATCCTGCGAAAATCTTTATACTGCTTGGCCTGTGGATATCGCCTGAACGTATCTTTTGCTCTGTTCCAGTCCACGTCGCACAGAGCTACGATGTTTTCACTTTCTACCGCCTCGAGATCATTAGCGCCTCGACCGCCCACGCCGATGCCGGCTATATTGAGTTTCTCATTAGCTGAGCTTTGGCCCCTCGCGCCCAGAACGTATCGAGGCACAATCGTAAAAGCCGCAACCGCCGCGGCCCCGCCCATAAACTGTCGCCGTGAAATTCCTGATTTGCGGTCGTCTTCTTTCTTCATATTCAGCTTACCTTTCTATTACTGATTCGTGCCTGTTGTTAATAGCAGAGCCGGCAAACAATCGCACGAAATTGATTACATCTCTAAAGACCAGCCCTCGCGGTAGTGCATTTGGACATACTCGTTGGCCTTCTCGTTGTTAGTAACCCGCATGTTCTCACCATCCCATTCGAGTTTCTTGCCGACATTTTCCGGACGAATCGCCAAATTGCCCATGACGACCATTTCCGTAAGCGGACCGGAGTAATCGAAGTGGGATGTGGCCTGTCCACCGGTCTTGCAGGCCTCGACCCAGTTGCCCTCGTGACTGGTTTTGATACGCTTAAGTGTTTGTGGAGGCTTATTTCTATTGAATTCCCGCATCCGTGAATACGGTAGAAGCTGTGGACGGTCACCATACTCACCGCATCGCAGTACGCCCTTTGTGCCCATAAACAGTACGTTACTGCTGGCCTGTCCCAGCCGGCGATTCCCCTCCAGTGCTTCCGGCCGCTCGGGAGTCAGACCGCCGTCGTACCAATGTACCTTTACGGCTGGCATTCCCTCTCGCGGTGGAAATTCATAATGTACAATCGAAGCCAGTGGGAATGTTTCTGTATTGACCGGAGTACAACTGGATTCCACGCTCGTTGGGTACTTTAACTTTAGGGCGCTGAAGACCGGATCCAGCACGTGACAGGCCATATCCGCCAGGGCGCCGCCGCCGAAGTCCCACCAGCCGCGCCAGGCGAACGGACAATAGCATTTATTATACGGACGCATTGGCGAAGGGCCTATCCAGAGGTCCCAGTCGAGTGTGTCCGGAATATCGTGTACCTCTTTTGGTCTGTCTATGCCCTGTGGCCAAATAGGCCTGTTGGTCCAGGCATGAACTTCCTTAACTTCACCGATTACGCCGGCCCAAATCCATTCGCAGATGTCGCGGACACCATCGCCTGAATGGCCCTGGTTACCCATTTGGGTAACGACCTTGTACTTCCGAGCGGCTTCGGTCAAAGCACGAGCCTCCGATACCAGGCGGGTCAAAGGTTTCTGCACGTAGACGTGCTTGCCGCGTCGCATAGCGGCCATAGCAGCGACCGTGTGGAAGTGGTCCGGTGTGGCCACAATCACCGCTTCGATGTTCTTTTCATTGTCGAGCATCTTACGGAAATCTTTGTATTTTTTGGCCTTGGGGAATCTCTCAAATGTCTTTGCTGCCTGTCTCCAGTCAACATCGCACAAAGCAATAATGTTTCCACCGGCATCCGCACTAGCTCTCGTATTGCTGCCCCCCATTCCCCCGGAACCAATTACGCCGATATTTAATTTTTCACTTGGCGGCTGGGCCAAAACATGACTTGGCACAATTGTAAATGCCATCGCTGCCGCCGCAGCGCCACCCATAAAATCACGACGGGATATCTTACTGTTCTGCTGTTTGTTAGTTGCTTTTTTCTCGTTTTTCATATTGATTTCTTCCTAATTTCTTAAATCTTTTATCTGGTTTATTACTTTCTGTACTTGTTGAAGCAGCGAATCATTCTTCGAGCTTCGTACAATCTTATCTAATACATTTTGCGCTTGTTCAGGAAAGTTTTTGTAAAGGCTCTCTGCAATTTTAACCGCCGCGTATTCCGCTTCTTTGCTTAAAGTTTTATCTTCCAGGTAATCCGCTGCCATTTGCAAGGCACCGAGAGATTTGGTATTACCGAGTCCTGAC
>CAZJIR010000160.1:1262-6634 GCA_964546095.1 uncultured Pirellulales bacterium | reverse complement strand
TGCTCGGTTCCCCGCCTGACCAGGTTCGCGGGCTCGGCTTGCATGGGACCCGGCCCCAAGATTGAATATTTATTATTTTTCTATGCTCCTGTATGCCGGTAGTATAGCAGAGAAAAAGATGATTTCCATAAAAATTTTAATTTGACATTTTTACCGTCAATGATAAATTCTGCACCAGTTGCTAATTCAGTAAGATAAGTATAGAAGAATCGCTTGTTGCGGAATTGATTATAAAGGGGATTTATTATGATAGTGAAAATTGAAGATACCTGCACCGCCTGCGGGCTTTGTGTCGATACTTGTCCTGATGTATTCGACATGGGTGATGAAATGGCCCAGGTTACAGTCGATGAGGTACCTGCCGAGCATGAGGATGCTGTTCAGCAGGCTGCCGACGAATGTCCCGTCGAGGCAATTATCGTTGAGTGACAAATAGCGGAAACTGCCGAGTTCAATAATAATTGATAGCGATAAGATAATGAACTCGATTGCTGTGTATTAATTTTTGCTCGCAGTTATCGATGTTATCGTAACCTTGTGGTTAATTATCCTGTTTTCGCAGCATAAATACGCCCAGTGAAAAGGCCACAATCCCAATCACCAGTAAAATCAAAAACGGACCCATCATTTCCACAAGACTAAGGTCACGCCAGATAGCTCCTTCAAGGGCAAATATGCCCCATTTCACCGGACTGAAATTACTGAAAGACCTCAACCACACAGGCATAAAAGCCAAAGGAACCATACCTCCGCCGATCATAGCCATAATCATAAGCATTGCCCACCCTGCACCTCCGGCGCTCTGTTCAGTGCGTCCCAGCGTACATATAAACATCATAAGACCAACGAAGCATAATACTGTACAAAGTGCTGCAGGGATGAACAATAGCCAGTTACCCATTGGCATCTTGAAGATAGCTATTGCACCAGCGGATAGAATGCACATTATTAACATGCACGTGAAGAAACACGAAAGGCCTTTTCCCCCGAGGATATGTGCACGTGAAATCGGGCCTACGCACAAACGCGCAAACGTCCCGCCGGCGCGTTCTTTTACAATAGAAATTGCAAATGTTGCCGCACACCCAAGAATCCCCCAGAGCATAGCTTGCGGAAATATAATTTGAAACGACGAAATAGGCCCTTCACGCTCTTCATCGATATCCAATTTAGCGAAATTCAGGATTTCTCCATCAAAACCCGCATTAAAGCCCTCATCGTTAACATCCTTCAGCAACGTGTCAAAAGAGTCAATGAAATCAAGATACAGTTCTGCCTGCTCCACATCAAGATTATTTGCATCACTATCGTTTTCCACTTCATTTCGCCACAGGCCAATCTGGTTCCTCATCCAGTTTCGGTCAATCATCTTCTCTCCGAGCGCCTCAAACTGTGCCTTGGCAAGAAGCCCCTGAAGATACCCGCCTTCCATCCTGCGCGACGGGTCCGATGCTATTTCCAGACCTGGTTCATCGCTGTTAAACAAAGCTTCGAATCCATCTCCAAAACCTTTGTTTATTATAACCGCTGCGGCCACTTTACCCTTTCTGACCTGCTCAATCGCCTCATCTCGGCTCAAGGGGACTATTTTTAATGCCTCGTCGGATTCAAGCTTTGATATATATGAACTCGAAAACTCGGACTTGTCCTCATCCACTACGGCGATTTTCATCCCGGAAGGCCCCTCACCGGCACCGGAATATATAGCGCCGAAAAATAATGCAAAAACAATCGGGAAGCCGAAAACCCAAAAAATGTTACCCTTGTCACTGAGAAGTACCCGCAGGTCTTTGACGGCAAGAAAGATTACTTTTTTCATTAGTCTCGAAGCCTCCGGCCTGTCAGGTTGAGAAAAATATCCCCGAGGTTAACTGTCTGAACTTCCAGCGAACGAAAACGTAAGTTGCTTTGAATAAGCTTTGCTAAAGATTCCATAGGCTGGTTAATTTCAAATCTAATCCTCGTCTCTCCAAACTATATATTATTATTTACCTTAGCCAGGATTTATTTTTCCTGTCTTCGCAACATAATCACACCCAGCGAGAAGGCTGTAATTCCAGTTGCAAGTAAGACCAGACACGGGCTTATCATTTCCATAAGGCTGAACTTGCGCCAGATAGCTCCTTCAAGAGCAAGTACACTCCATTTCACGGGATTGATGTGGCTGAATGAGCGTAGCCAGGACGGCATGAAAGCCAATGGGAACGTAACTCCTCCGAGCATAACCATAATCACAAGTGTAGCCCAACCTGCCGCGCCGACACTCTGCTCAGTACGACCCCACGTACATATGAACATCATAAGACCAACAAAGCATAACACCGTACAGAACGCCGCCAGAATGAATAGAAACTGGTTGCCTATGGGTGTCTTGAAGATTGTCTTTGCAATAATAAACAGAATGCATATTGTAGAGATGCATGTTACGAAACACGCCAGACCTTTACCTCCGAGAATATGAGCATTTCCGAGCGGACCGATGCGCAAGCGCGCAAAAGTACCGCCTGTGCGCTCTTTCACAATCGAAATTGCAAATGTCACTGTGCACGTAAGCATTCCCCAGAGTATAGCCTGTGATAATGTGGTCTGAAATGATGTAATGGGTCCCTCATGTTCTCTGCTGATGTCCTTTTGTGCAAAGTTCAGCAAATCTCCGTCGAAGCCGGCGCTGAGTTTTTGGTCATTGATGTTCCCCAGGAAAGTATCGAAAGAGTTAAAAAAATCAGAATACGTTTTCCTCTGCCCCGCATCGAGTCCATTATTGTTCTCCACATCATCTCGCAAGAGTTTAACCTGCTTTCTCATCCATTCTTTGTCAACGGATTGATCGCCCAGGGTCTCAAATTGAGCCTTGGCAAGAAGTCCCTGAAGATAGCCGCTTTCCATCTTTCGCGATGGGTCTTTTGCTATCTCTAATCTGGGCTCGTCGCTGTTAAACATTGCTTCAAATCCGTCTCCAAAGCCCTCCTTAAGAATAACAACCGCGGCTATTTTACCCTTTCTGACCTGTTCAATTGCCTCATCCTCGGTCAGGTGAACTATTTCCAGCGCCTCATAAGATTCTAATTTTGATATATAGGAGCCTGAAAACTCCGATTTATCTTCGTCCACCACAGCAATTTTTATCCCTGACGGCTCGCTCCCGGCGCCGGAATATATGGCGCCGAAAAGCAAAGCAATCAAAACAGGAAAACCGAAAACCCAGAAAACGTTGCCCTTATCACTGAGTATTACACGCAGGTCTTTGATGGCAAGAAAGATTGCCTTTTTCATCAGTCTCGAAGCCTCCTGCCGGTCAGGTTGAGAAAAACATCCTCGAGATTAGCTGTCTGAACTTTCAGTGAACGAAAACGAACACCGCTTTGATTAAGCTTCGCTAAGGACTCCATAGGCCGGCTGGTCTCGAATCTAACCTTCGTCTCTTCGAACTGTATATTCTTATCATCAATGAAAGATGTTATTTTGTCGGTGTCAGGTAGTTTTTCCTCTAATTCGGCTTCGATATGAGATGGGCCTCCATGCTTAACAATAAGATTTTCAACACTGTCCATGTCCAGAATCTTGCCATGGTCAAGAATTGCCACCCTGTCACAAAGACGCTGTGCTTCCTCCATATAGTGAGTCGTATAGATAATCGTCCGGCCCTGTTTTTTCATGTCCTCAATCCTGTCAAATATCAAATTGCGAGACTGAGGGTCCACTCCGACCGTAGGCTCGTCAAGCAGCAGAATCGGGGGTTCGTGCAACAGGGAGCATACCATATTAAGCCGACGTTTCATCCCGCCACTGTATTTTGAAACTCGTTCCCTACTTCGTTTCTCCAAACCTGCTATCTCAAGGCAACTCTTGACACGTTCCTTTAATTGTTTACCTTTCAATCCATATATTTTGCCAAAGAAATGCAGATTTTGCTCTGCAGAAAGCTCTTCATATATAGCTAATGCTTGTGGCACCACCCCCAAAGACAAACGAACTTCAATCAGACCCGGGTCCGTCTTTCCATTAAGCGTAACAACTCCGCTGTCCGGCTTCAAAAGCCCACAGAGCAGTTGAATCGTGGTCGTTTTGCCCGCCCCGTTTGGTCCCAGCAATCCGAAGGTCTCCCCCTTTTGCACTTCGAAGCTCACATCATTCACAGCAACAATGTCACCATATTGCTTATTTAGATTGTCAGCCTTTATCATACAAACCTATCTTTATGAACGAAAAATTTTTCTTGTGCGAGTTCAGTTGTCCGATTTTAACCGCTGGAAAGCTCTCGGCTTCTCTCTGCAGCGCGCTGCAGGGCCTTAGAAACTATTTCATCGAAATGTTTTTCAGTAAAGACATTAAATGCCGCTTCTGTAGTGCCATTTGGAGTAGCGACCTTCTTGGTAAGCTGCTCTGGTGTTTCACCTTTTTCGGCTACTCGCTCGGCGAGTAAAGCAGCACCTTTTGCAGTCTGTAGAACCAGTTCTTTAGCTACATCTTCAGGCAGGCCAAGTTCGATACCTGACTTTATCATCTCGTGCATTAAAAGGAAAAAATAAGCAGGCCCACTGCCGCTTACAGCGGTAACCGCATCGAGTAAATCCTCATCCTCCACAACGGTGGCTTTGCCAACCGAGAGGAAAATCAATCTTGCTATTTCAACTTTACTCTTTGCTTTTTCATTTGCGAATAGCGCGCTGGCACCCTCATCAACCCAGGCCGGCATATTGGGCATTACACGGACTATTGCAACATCGCCCAGAACATTAGAAATCTTAGAGGTTTTTATGCCCGCTGCGATGGATATTACAAGAACATCCGGTTTTATTGTTTCTTTTATACTATCCAGCGCCTCGGTCATATTTTGGGGCTTTACGCTTAAGACCAGAATATCAGCTTTCGATGCCAGTTCCGCGTTATTCTCTGTCGTCCTCACCCCATAGTGTTCTCTGAGGTATAAAAGCCGCTCGGACCGAATGTCACTTGTAAAAACTGTACCCGGCCTATAAACATTAGCTTTTAGAACCCCGTTTATCATCGCTTCTGCCATATTGCCGCTGCCGATAAAACCTATCGTGTCCATTATTGTCTCCTATGTTAAAAAATCATGCCGGTAATATAATCAATTTGACTGCAATTAAAAACAGAAAAACGGCTACTACTGTTCTAAAATAATTTTGTGGGATTTTCTCCACAAAAAGCTTGGCAATACTCGCTCCCAAAAAAGAAACCGGAATAAATATTAACATCCCCAGTAAAAGCAGTCTTTCTAACTGAATTCCCTTTGAAAGGTAAGTTGAAAGCCGTGTCGTATCTATTGCAAGCGCAATAGCTCCTGCCGTTGCTATATAAACAGCTTTAGGCAAATTAAAAGCCGAAAGAAACAAGCTGCGAACAGCACC
>CAZJIR010000160.1:0-1252 GCA_964546095.1 uncultured Pirellulales bacterium | reverse complement strand
CATTCCGAAAATACCCGCCGAAAAGCCCGACAATGCTCCGCCGAAAACGGCAGACAGATTACTTTCCTTAACTCTAAAAAAAGGATTTACGAACAGGTAAATCACGTAAATAATGATAAACACACCCAAAAGCCGGGATAATAAACTCGCCGGCGCTTTGAAAACCAGCAACGCACCGAAATAACTTGCTGCAATTCCCGGAATGCCGAAACCCAAGATAAGCTTCAGGCGGATTCCCTGCCTGAATAGAAGCAATTTCCATAGATTGCCGAACCAATGTATTATCCCTACGAAAACAAGGGCCTGTGGTAACGGATAAAACAGTAAAACAACCGGTATCATAACTGTTGATATACCGAAGCCTGTGGTTGTACCGATTGCGCTTGCTATAAATATCAATAATGATAAAAAAACAATCTCCATATCTTAGCTCTTCCCGCAGTACTGATTAACACTTGTTAAAAGCAGGGGCAGTTGTATAATTCTGCAATAAATATAAAATTTTTTGGAGAAAAGCAATGCAAAAACAAATTGATTATTCCGATGCAATCAAAACCAAATACCCGGAACAGGTGGTCATAGCCATTGCTAAGGACAAGAACGGTAAAGCCAACCCTGTCACTTTAGGCTGGACAATGATTGTATCAGGAACCCCGCCAATGATGGCGATAGCCGTCGCGAAGAAGCACTATTCAATTGAAACTATAAACCACTCAAAATGCTTTACAATTGCGTTCCCTTCCTCAGAAATGTCCGATGCGGCCTTGTTTTTCGGCTCCAAATCCGGCCGGGATGCCGACAAATTTGCCGAGTTTGATTGTAGCACCGAACCTGCAAAATCAATTGATTCGGTACTGCTGGCCGATGCTGTCGCCAATTTCGAATGCACTCTCGAATCGCAGATGCCCGCAGGCGACCACATAATCTTTGTGGGCAAAGTTGTCTGCTCTCACATCAACACCGAGCCGAAGAAACGACTATACACCATAGGTCCCGGCCACAAATTAGGCTCAGTCTCCTGAAAAACCAGTTGCCCAAATTTATTTTCTGTAAAAAATCAGCAATAGAAGTACGTTTGATATGGCGCCTATACTCATAGCGTAAATCATAGGATTTCCGAACTTCGCAAATGCAATAGCGCTAATCCCTCCGAGTGCGACAAACAATCCGGCGCTTATAGCTATCGGCCGTGCCCATTTCTCCGACTTTTTCAAACCGAGCCACGAGTATATAGTCAAAAGACCTGCATAAA
>CAZJIR010000159.1:927-6636 GCA_964546095.1 uncultured Pirellulales bacterium | reverse complement strand
GGATACCAACTATCACTATACTCAAATCTCAGTATCGCCGCCTCCATAGGTAGGGGAAGATTCAGAACGATTTTCTCGCCGCTGTTGCTCAAATTCCCGGAATATTCACCCGCAATATTTATATTCGCACCATAGATTGACTCAAAGGCCGCCAGATTATTTACAACCACAACATGCTGGCTGGGATTAAGGAACATTTGCGGGAATATAAAGTCAATCCCATCGGTAAAACGAACTCCTGTCAGGTCCAGTGCCCCCTGACCGACATTCTGCAGCTCTATGAAATCGTAATCATTGCCGTTAACAGCATGATACATAAGTTCGGTAATGCGCAGGCCATCCAGCAGCGCAAACGTTTCCGTAAGGGTCTCATCCGAGTTTATAGAAACAGCATCGAGCCGTATTCCAAATACAATATCGCTGCTGTTGGGGCCAGTCTGATGAACTTCGACAGCAATAACATTATCGCCCCGAATCAGGTGCTCTGTGGAAATTACAAACGGGCCCTCGAAGCTTGCGTTGGTTACACTGTTTTCGGTCCGAGTATCATGTTGAATCTCCCCCTCCGGCATACGCAGACGCAGCACCTCAGTGCCGTTGATATAGAATACAGCTCCATCATCAATTACTGTTGAAAGCTCAAACGCTGTTATATCACTCGGCTCGACATCGATAGTGAAATGCCTTCTAAAATAGTAAGTAATAGGACCAATCGTTAGTTCCGTATTCTTGGGTGCCGGCAAGTCGGAATTTTCAACATACAACAATGCCTCTCCTCTTGGCCAGGATGAATCGTCATAATCAGGTTCGACCCATACTAAAGGTAAAGCCGTATCAGTTTGTTCATAGGCCCAGATGTCATCAACAGAAATCAGATTAGTCACGATAGTTGAGTTGCCTGATGGATTGGCAACGCCGGGGGTCGGCAGCTCAAAGAGCCTGAAGTTATCGAATCCATCTGGTGCACGGCCTTGAGAAGCATCCGTTGTTTGTGGTCCGAAGATCACTCTATCAATCTCATCCAAATCAGCATCGAACAGGCCGGGCACTTCCCCATTGGCCGAAAGTTTGAAATTCACATGACCAGCTTCATCGCGATTGTCGGCACTGAACACAACAAAACCCTCAGCAGCTATAAAGCTCAACGGACTAAACTGATACTTATCAAGCTGCGTCACGGAATTGTCTGTTAGGTATAAACCGCTCAGCTCCACCGGAAACATATGCGGATTAAATATCTCGATGAAGTCATCCTCAAACAGAATATGCCCGCTTGAAAACCATTCGTTTATCCTCAGAGTATCCGTATCACCAAGCGGCTGAGCAATATTAGGCTGGCCAAAAGTGGGAACGTTAAGACCCCAGCGACCGTTATAGCCAATTCGGCCGATGGACAAATCATGTAATTGCAGTCCAAACTCAATTGAATCAAGCAGCAAGCCGTTTCTATCGTAGAGGTAAACACCCTCGCCGTCACTATTAAGAGCAAAGCCCAGATGGACACCCGATGTAGTTGTCTCGGAATCGGCTATGAGAACCAGATACTCTCCGGGATTAATAGTGGCCCCGGCGGGAAATACAAATCCGCCCTGACCATCCGGATTGTCGGTTATACTTATACCAGCCAAATCAAGGGACGCAGATCCATCGTAGTACAACTCTATCAAGTCCGGGAAGGTTCCCTCGTGTTCAACAGCTGAGTCGTTGGTTGCAAGCACTTCATTGATTATCAATTTGCGATAAGAAACATCAATAGTCCAGACATGCGAGGCGCCCGAACTTTCTTCGCTTTGCCAGTTGCCAGCGGAATTTTTACCTGTCACATAAACAATATAAGATTGCCTGTTAAGCAGATTTGCCAATTCAATCGGCACATCCACCGACCGTTCCTGACTCCATGGCACACCATTGAGAGAATATTTGTAATGTGTAATACCCGGCCCACCAACAGTAAGCGTAGCACTGGTGCGATATGTCACTTCGTCAGGCTCTCCATAAACAACAGCGCCGCCGGGCACATAAGCTCCCATATCAAGACCGTAAGGACCGGCACAAATCGCCGGCGAGCCTGCTTTGAGATGGAAGTCACTACCGGCCTCAACGAAAAGAGGATCTGCATCAATATTACCGATACCAAGCTCATGCCATTCAACCGGAATGATAGAGTGATTGACGGAAATTTCCGTAGAATCAGATATTTCGTCAAAAATTGTTCCTGTATTCCAGAAGATACTGCCATCCACATACACACCACGACCCGGACCTCTGGTCTGGCCTGCTAAATCGAAATAAATAGCTGCCTCATCTGCATCCACAACCGTGTTATTAACAAAAGTTCCAAATGAGTCGTCCTTAATAATCATCGCATGATCCATATCATGAAAGACATTTCGGACAATCACATAGTCTTTTCCACCACCGGCGGAAATAACATTCGATTCACCCGGGTCATTATTGTGAATATCCTTGTGGTAATGCATAAAAACATTGCCCTCGATGTGCGCATCTGTTTCGAGGTCGAGGGCATCATCGCCGCCTCCTTTAAAAACATTGTTAAGAATCTGCGCCACAGGATCTGGACGCGATGGGCCGTCAAAATCAATCGCATCATTGTGTCCCTTGGTTGTTCCGAAGACATTGTTTTCGATAATGAAATAACCATCCGTAGGAATACCTCTACCCGAGATATGCTCACTGCGGTTGTTAGTAGTCGGCGGCTCATTCGGACCGAATATATCAGTGAACACTGAATTACTCACAATCAGCGACGAGTTAACTGTACTGATACGGCGCAGGTCGGTATTGTCTAACATAACGTGGTCAAGCAGGAGATTGGACTCTTCAAGACCTATCATACCATCGTCGGTGCGTCCATACTCAACCACAGCATACGTAATGCGGTTATCATTAATAGTGTCGATGAATTGAATACCATCCCACGTTCCCTCTGTGCCTGGCGTGCGCGTGAAACGAATCATCTCATACTCGGTACCTTCGGCAATAAGGCAACCATTAACATTTATTTTTGCATCCGGTTCGAAAAAGACCGTAGTGCCCGGCATAATAGTCAGCTCAACACCTTGTGGTATGGTCAGCTCACTGATAATGTGGTAAGGACCCTCTTGCGGTGTCCAGATGGTGCTCTCCGTCAAAATCCCTCTTGGATGATTGGTCTGCCCATTCTGATAATATCCCTGATTACTCACGACACCATCATCATTACCTGCATCTATGCACGGTGAATCTTCTCTGAGGTGATAATCGTTGTTCAGAGCATCAACGAACAACGGGTTTTGGTTTATATTGCCGGTACCGGGCCATTCCTCCCCGGGATTCGAGTAATCAATTTGGATATCTGCAGGATTGAAGTCCGTCCGTACTGAATCATTGGCAAGTATGATAGAATTAGTTACGAAATATTCAATTAACGAATTTTCATGATTGTCTCTGTTGAAAGCCTGAAAACCGACATCACGGCAAACAATCGTGGCATGGTCGATAAACACCCGGGCGCTGCTGTCTTCATACGTTTTGGCCGATATCCCTATGCCGTTGTTTATATTCAGTATATAGCTAAGTGATACTTCGCCGTCATAGACACTTACGCCCTTATCAAAACAATCACGGAAAATATAATCCTCGACAAAGACTGTTGAAACCAATGTATCCAGTCCATCATCGTCCACATCGGCAATCACACCGCCGCGGAGCGTAACATCCTGCCCGGCACTCTGGCTGTGTACATAGATACCATCATCATCATCCGGCCCATGCATCTCTGTTATCCAGGTGCCCTCTAATAACAAAGCAGTATTGTCAATTTCAGGCCCCATGACCGACCTGGCCAGTTGGCAGTTATGAAAAGTCAGGTTCGAGCCGGAGGAGGCCTGCATAATCTTACCCACGTTGTCGGTGATAGAAACATATTCGAAAGTGACATCGGAACCCACCGGCCGAATAACCGGCCCTGAGCCGGTATGTCCCCCGCTAGGCGAATGCCCGCCAAGGGTGATATTTGAGTACTGATATATTGATGGCGCCGAGTCGTCGTGATGGATTTCACCCCAGGCCTCAGTAGGATTAAAAGCCGTAAAGGTTATCGGCGCTGAAGCAGTGCCAAGAGATTCTATTGTCCCCAGCACATCGATGTTCGTTCCTCCTGAGCCCGAGCCAACTCCATTGAGCAAGATAAGTGTTCCCGGCTGAATGGTTAATGTATGACCGCTGGGAACCAATAGGTCATCAGTTACATGAACAATGCCGGCCCAAACGGTAGAATCTCCGGCAAGTGCACCGGAGACTGTCGTAACCGGCTCATCACTTAGGTCAACAAGTAAACGATTTTCCTCCATGCCGTTGACCTCAGCCGTCAATACGAAATCACCACGACCAGTAAAAGTAACAAGCGCGCTTCCCAAACTGTTGCGCAGTAAGATTATGTCCTCAGAAAGTGTAATACCCGGGTTGTCCACCGAAAGCCTCGCCACCGCATCCCATATATCGCGTTCGATACTACCATCCCGTCTCACAAGCTCAATCCGCACGAGAACCGGCGTACCCGGCAGATAGCTGTCGCGAACAAGAAGTTTTACATTCAAATCGGAACCGGCAGCCGGGGAATTCTCGTTAGTACCGCTGTTTTTTGGGTAATCATTAGTTTGACCGATGTCGCACCAAATGTCGATGTACTCACGTTCAAGCTCATTGCCCGTGCCGTTGTAACCATCGAATGTTTTCACAACAACACGGTTTATGCCCGGATTTACAGGTACTCCTTCTATCAACCACCTGCCATCTTTCAATGACCACTCGGCCAATTGACCGTTTACCAGCACAGAGCGGGTCGTAATCGCATTGGCTGTGCCCGAAAGTGACAGAGGGTCGATAGTTCTGCGATAATGATAGCCGTTACTCAGGGGAATGTCACCGCCCACTGTGAGCCGCCCGTTCGGAATCTGGTCCAGGACATAACGGATTCGACTTGTAAGGAACCGCTTCATTGTGTCTATCTGCGATTGTGGGACCCATTCGCCCAGTATATATTCAATCAACGGATTGAATTTCTCAGGCGCAAACACATTCTCTATAAGGTCCATCAACTGGCTGTAATAGATTCTCACTGTCTCAGGGTGATTAAGCAGTCGATGCAATCCTTCAACTTGCTCATAGTAGGAAAAGATACTGCGGTCGGGGTCGGGATTAACAACACCAACTACAGAATCCAGGTCGTGGGGAATCAGCCAGAATCTTTGGTCATTAATGCCCCGATACATCGCATAGTCGTCACCTCTGCCGTTGTTCAGGCCCCCCTCACGATTACCCACCAGCGAATCAATAGCTATATATCGCATCCATTCTTCGACGTTTATAACCTTGCCGACCTCTTCTACGAAGTCGGCATCGGAAATGTCATTATTATTGAGAACATACGTAAGATTGATTAAATCCATCCAGTCGTCGTCGGACTCATTAGTCTTCTTGAAATACGCATTTCGATAATCATCCGGGTCATCACCTTCATAATCTAAATCAGCCTCATATCCCTGGCCTTCGTCGGCACAGCGGTATAAATTCCCTGCCCCGTCATCAGGAAAATGATGGTCGGCCCACTCACTATCGAAAACTTCCAAAGCCACATATGAACCGGACATCCGGGCAGGGTCATCCAGGGCTAAGTTTCTCCCATTCACCCTTACCTGTACAGGATTA
>CAZJIR010000159.1:0-917 GCA_964546095.1 uncultured Pirellulales bacterium | reverse complement strand
TAGCGTCTGCTGCCGGCAGTCCCGCCATGCGCCACAACGCGCTGCCCATTACCTGTGAATACGTGTACTTGCTGTTAATATTAAGTGCGCTAACGCCCTTCCAGAGTTGGTCGCGTGGAATGTTTAAACGATAGTTATTGGGTGGAGGTGTCCGGGAGCCTTTGCCGCGGTTACGAATACCCACTAAGTATCGAAGCTCAGAATCTACTCCATCAATAGTAATGAATGTACCGTTCATTTGAGCATTTGAGCGTCTGACAGATGAGTTGGACCCGATATATTCAAGCCTGCCTCGCTCTGCCTCAGTCATAATAAGGTAATAAATTGGCTGGTTACCGAGTTGCCAGTACGGCTCAAACGAATCATCCACAATATAAAGCAGATTGGTCACCTGCTCCGGCACACCATCCACAATGCTCGGAGCAGGCCAGGTCCGCGACTTGCCGCCCGCATCGCTCGCTTCGAGATAAAACTCTATTATTGTGCCATCCGGATGTGTGGGTATTTCCACACCATAAATACCGTCATTAGCCGAGCCATCAACATGTGCTCCATCGTCATACATCACAAGGCTATTGTAATCATTCGGGTCATGGTGCGGATAAATATCCATATCATAATACATTGAGGTGTCAACGCGATAATGCAGTGTCACTGTGATACCGGTCGTCAGTTCATCAACAATTTTAGCCGTAACTGTCACCGGCTCATCATGTCCGGGAATCATCGGAAAATGCGCCACATCCAGAATCAACGGCGCCACATCATCAGCAGCAATCGAATTAATCCTGCAGGGTGTGCCTTCATTAACATCGCTGGCGGCCCAGTTCTGTCCGTACTCATTAGACAGCATCGGATTAATCAGCTCCAGCGATTTGCCATCGCCATCATGCTCATTCGACCAGTTCCATCCACGG
>CAZJIR010000158.1:0-6648 GCA_964546095.1 uncultured Pirellulales bacterium | reverse complement strand
GACCCGACAGCACATGCTGAGATTATCGCTCTGACACAGGCAGCCGCGGCACTGGAAAGCTGGCGGCTGAATGGCTGCACAATATACGTGACATTAGAGCCATGCCCGATGTGCGCAGGGGCGCTTGTGCTGGCACGTCTTGACAGACTTGTCTATGGCTGCGATGACCCAAAAACCGGCGCATGTAAAAGTTTGTATAACATTGTACAGGATGAGAGGCTCAACCACCGGCTCGAAGTTACGAGCGGTGTTTTGGCCGAGGATTGCAGCAAATTACTACAGGATTTTTTTCAGCACCGCCGAACCGAAAACGCTTTGCAGTAATTATTCCTCACTCTTATTATCTCGTCCCAGCCTTTTAAAAAACCAGTCCTGTTTGGTCATTCTTAACAATCTCCAGGCAAAATTTCAAAGATTGAAAAATCAAAGATGTCAGTTAACGTTGGAGCTGACCGGCACAAGAACACACGGCATTATTCGGTTCGGCTGGTAATTTCGATAAGATGATAACCAAACTGCGTCTGGACGGGGCCATGGATTTTTTCGAGGTCTCCGCTGAAGACTACTTCATCGAATTCACTGACCATTTGGCCGGGGGAGAATTCACCCAAAGCTCCACCCTTTTCCCCGGATGGACATTTGGAGTGCGTTTTGGCCATTTCCGCAAAATCGGCTCCTTCCTCAATCTGTTTCTTAATACCTTCACACTCATCCTGAGTTTCAACTAAAATGTGTCTTGCAGCGGCTTTAGCCATTATTGCCTCCAATTTTTCAGGTTAATAAAATAATAGTATCCGGTTAATTTTTTAGTCGGCTCAAAAGATACCAATCTCGCCTAAGCCGAATGTATTATGTTGGGGATTTACATAAAGAGCAAGGAGAAAAAGTAAATATCAAAATCTCAGCTAATGAAAAACATCTTTAGCTATTAGATACAGTTATTATTTTTTTACACCATCTTTTTTACATACTCAGACTATTCCTTTGTGAATATTACTTCCATCACTAATCCATACTTTCCTTCTGAATCAGGGTGTTCCATTCTCAGAATCATCTCATTTTGACCGGTTTTTCTAAAAGTCTGTACAAGCAAGCTGTCGTGCCAATTTACATACAAAGTTTCATTATTAACGAAATTACAAGCCGCATTCGTGAAATTCCCTGAACTTTCAAACCACCAGAGTCTATAAACATTAGCTTTTTCATCCCATGCAAAAATTGCATGTGCTTTTGTTGTTTGTTCCGGCGCCGAAGAGAAAGAGCATGAGTAATCAAAGCAAACATATTTGTCATCCAGCGCTCTTTTAAACGTCCCTGTCCCGGAGCCTGTATCTGCTTCAGAGAATGTGCTCTTTGGAATTCTATATTCCAGGTGCCAGGTTCCTAATAAAAAACCAAACTTCTCCATCACATTTTCTTTTTTTGCCATTTACTTCTCCACATTACTATCTGATGTTAAAAAAACAGACATTTCTTTCACTTCTGCATGTTTAAATATAGTCTTGGGCTGAATTTGCCAATTTGATTTTCCATAGAGTAAAAAGAGGCATTTACTGCACCAAGGGGCCTGATTGCCAGACCCAGAGTCTTGCCATCAATCATGCGCTGGAGTACAGGATTGGAGATTGTAATTAGTGTTTTACTGCCCTGTCCTTCAGTTATCTTGGTATCGATAATCATCTGGGGATTAAACACGTTGTCCATAGATTGGTCTCTACATAAATGGTTGTAAGTGACAGTTTTCTGATTCCAGTTGGGGTCTCCTCCTAATATCTCAACAATTCTGACCTGTCCAAAATCTTTTATGTCTTCTGCTTTTTTCTTAATCGAATAACCAGTAAGCTCCAACAGCCCCAGCCCATCAACTTTCCTGCCGGCAAAAGCGCTTAAGTCCCAGCGCACAATCACAAACTGATTTGAGCTTACAGTAAGCAGATTTGTCTTTCCTTTTTTATCTTGTACATACCAATCGTTAAAATTCATATCAGGATATTGAGTATTTATGATGCAATCATGAGTCACTTTGATTTCATGCGCAAATGTCTTCGGGTCCGGTACAGGGGGATGATATGACACCTGAACACCTTTGTCAGGCCCGGCGGAAGCAACATTCACAACATCCACCCTTATATAATCCACATCCACTCGATATTTATCCAAACCCCAATCCATAAGTGCAAGCTGCCCAAAAACTCTATCTCCGGGCTCTGCATCGAAATCACGCGTGGTCATACTTATCGTGTGCCAATTCTGTGTGTCCGGGATATCGAATTCCATCAGGTGCGTGTGGAAATCGACAGTTTTCTGCGTGTTAAGATGGAGGTTCACCCGACGTGGTGCATGGCTCAGGTGAATTCTTCCTTCAATTCTAAGTTCATAGCCTGGTTTTTTCAGAAGACCCAAATCAAGGCCTGACGAGACTTGACGTTTAATCAATGCCCACCAGATGTTACGTTTATCTTTCGTCGCATCCACCAGAATCGAAGCGAAGCCATCTTTCTGCTGGAAATCCATGGCCGTTAGGCCATCTCCTGTGAAAAAAGCCCAGCCATCTATTGCACTTGTGTCTTTACGAATTGAAGCATCGTTGAAATCATCGAGGAATTGCGCTGATGCGCGCCCACAGAACAAGAAAATTGCGACTAAAAATATGAGATATGTTTTCGAACCAGTACATTTCATTCTATATCCGGATTTTAAGCTCATTTACGATTTTTACAGAGAATTCGCACAGGCCCAAGCAGGCCGCTATCCAGCGGTTGCCAATTTCGCTTGACCCGAATATTCGTTCGGGTCAGACGCTGATTAACAGGGAGCTTATTATCCGCCAGCAGGCGATTGCGCCAGGAATTTATCACATTAATCTCCAGTTCGTTTCGACCCGTCTTGAGCATACCTGAAATATCCACCCGGAAAGGCTTGGTCCACACAACGCCAAGGTCTTTGCCATTGAGACGAATTGAGGCAATGCCAACATCTTTGACATCTCCCAAATCCAACCAGTAGGAATCCTCCTTATCTAATTGCAATGCATAATCAAATACTTTTTTATAGTTAGCTTTTCCGGAATAGGCTTTTACACCCGGGTCGGGATGGTCAGTCCAGCTTATCAGATTATCAAACTGAACAGACTGTGGCGCACCCCAGGCAGGATTAAAGTGGACGTCCCATGGGCCTTCTATGGAATACACAGGCCGATACTGTGGCGCGTTCGTGAGGGCTGAACCCTGTTGGGTGGCCGGTATAGGTTTGTAAAAGATAACAAACCAGGAGCCGTATGGGTCAAAGTGTAAAGGAATTTCGGTTCTTCCGTTGGTTTGCTTAAAGGCACGAGCTTCACATATTTCACCAGTAACCGAATTCCACAGTTCGGGCTGCCGACCCGTAACTCGAAACGTGCAGTTCACGTTTTGTGTTCGGTCTGTCTGATTGCAGACAAAATACATGTCTGCATTCTTGATAGTGTAATGGATATAATCAAAAGCCTTTACTGCCCTACCAGCTTGAACTTCAAAGTCGGGCTCGATACCCATCTGTAAAAACACATCACGGGCGGTATAATCCCAGAGTATTTTACCGTTGCCAAAAGCACGTTCTCCGGTTGATTGTTCATCCAGTCCCCATACCTCATCGGCTATGTTTGCGAATTCCATGTCACACTGGGGATATTCCGTTAAACTGGCCGTCTTCACAGGCTTGTATCCTAAAACTATCCCGCCGCCATAGACCAATTCTTTGATTTTCTTTAATGCATCCATAGACAGAACTTTGTGGTCAGGCAATACTAAAAGACGATATTTCATGCCGCTATCCAGATGGATAAGACCATCGGTTACTTTAGTTTGTTTAAGCAGAACCTCTTCACTGACCGCATCGTAATCATAGCCCGGCAGGACATTGGCGGGGTCATCTTCTTTTAGCCGTCTAAGGTTGGGAACATGGTCGCCCTGATAATAGAGAACATCGGCTACGAACTTACTCTGTTGCAGCAAGAACTGGCAACGGTGCAGGTAGTCAAGGAAAGCATCGGCATATTCCCACCAGGTTATATTCGGATTGAAATGCGTGCCTGCAAAATACTCTTGGCCGGGTAATCCCATCTCTTTGGGAGAGCAGGTAAAATTATGAATAAAACACAGATTCAAACCTGAACAGACCTCATGGTCGAACGTTGGTTTGTGAGCCGACCAGAGCACATCATCCCAATGCGGGCCTATCGAAGTAAAGGCTTCGGCTCCTGTATATTTCAGGCCGTAAGTATGGGCCACTGAAGAACTTTGCTTTACATAGAACCGCTCAAAGGGACGGGGTCGATGTGGTGACGGCACCCAGAATTCGCCCATGGCTATGTCACTTCGTCCGAGGCATTTGAGCGCATCAAAGGGGCCTGCGTGCGGCCCGCCGGATTCAGGGTGAATTCCCATACCGCGCTCGCGAGCCAATTTGGCAAAATACTGATAATGATTCTCTGCAATGCAATCACCTACGGTCTTGCGGAAATCCGCCAAGAAACGATTGCTGACGTCACGGCTTTCAATAATTTTTCCTGTGATAACCGGTAGATACAAAGTAGGGTCATAACCACGACGTTTGGCAAATTCATTCTGAAAATTCCGGGTCCAGTTGGCTCCTCCACATTCCCAACTGTCCGTACACAAATACTTCAGGGTTTTTCCGACCAGTGAACCGGCATCGTCAAGTATCGGTACAATCACCTGGTCCCAATACTGCCTGAATATATCAGAATCCATATAATCAATCACGAGTCCCTGCCAGTTGCCACTGGACGTAGAAACACGGGAGCTGCCAAGAGAATAACCGAAACGAAACACTACCCACTTACCTTGAGGGGCCTGCCAGTTTAATGTGCCGTCCGGTGAAAGCCTGTCTGTAAGATTGATAATATCCTTTATGGATGCGTCCTCTTCACCCTCAATAGCAGGGACATCTTCCAAAAGGAACCGGCAATCCGGTGCATCCCAGGCAATTTCATCAAAAACCGCCTTTTTCTCCAGGTCTCGAATTGGTTTGCGTACTCTCTTTGATGATTCATTATCTGAGGTATTGGATGTCTTGTCCTTCAAAGGGTAAACTAACACCGCGATGTCTTTGTAATAATTTAACCTGTGTTTGGGTATCGGAAGTTGGGGTGGCTGAGAGGATGGCCCCTGGATTTGTATCTCTGACCAGGTCAGGGTTTTGGCAGCAATTTCCGGTGTTACTATTGGGCCTCCCAGATTCCATCCGCTTTGAATGCTCAAACTCAGCTCCAAGCCAAGCCGATGTGCCTCTTTAACGGCATGCACAAAAAGAGCCCTCCATTGCGGTCCGGCAAAAAGCGGTCCGGCCGGCACCTGACGATTGCCGCGCTGTTCGGCTCCACCTCCGTCAAAAATCAAGGCACCGCTGAAACCTTTGGCCTTCATTTGTTCTAAATCTCGGGTAATCGCTTCCTTAGTGACATTGCTGTTGAGCCACCACCAGAAACAGCGCACCCCGGCACTTTGCGGCGGGTGTTCGAAACCTTTCCTTAAAGTATCAAATGAGTCTTCCTGCCCCAGACTTTGAACATGAAACAAAAACAAAAAGACAACACTTAAGAGTACATATACAGTTTTATACTTTCTGCGATAATACATCTGACCCATCCACTTATTCTTAGCGAAATGTTCTGGAAATTACGCACATAACCTTGTCGATGTCAATCACAGTAAAATATGTAAATAATTATTGTATATATTCGAAGATTTAATAGCAAGAATTCGATTCCATCGAACAGAATGGCTATTCTGAAAGATATGTTTCACTGTATTGACGGTTTTGTGCTATCTGGTTCAACTCAACGATACAAAACTTTAGCCTTTATTTCTCGTTTGATGCTCCATCCGTCAGGTTATTTATCCGCCGAGTTTGACGGCTGTACCGTAAACTAAAAGTTCCGCAGCACTTCCAACAACACTCGTAGTCATATAGCGAACATTGATTACGGCATCGGCACCCATTTGTGAAGCCTGAGCAATCATCCTGTTAGTAGCTGTCGTCCTGGCCATTCCCATCATCTCAGTGTATTCAGTCAATTCCCCTCCAAGGACAAGCCTGACTAACGCTGATAGGTCCTTGCCAAGCCAGATAGCAAATACCGTATGTCCCTGAACAAGACCAAGGATTTCACGTGTCTGTCGAGCCGGCACTTCCGCAGAGTTCAATAACAAAATCTCCGTGCTCGGCTCTGCAGCCAGCGGCATATCTGCCGGCATCTTGTTTATCTTTTGTTCAAGAGCCAATGTCAGTAAAACTACAAGAATACCACCCAAAAGACAGAAAACCGCTATTCTAAGCCACCAGGGCACCACCGGGTCATCTTCAACCATAACACCCCAGGGCATCCCGACAAACACCACAACGAACAGGCCCAGAACGAAGGCCAGCGAACCAATGTGTCGAATCGTTTTCATAGTGTCTCCTTTCCTTAAACCACTAATATCAAAAATCATGGCTAACTATGTTTATTTATCTTTGATTATCTGGCTTAGTTCAACGATGCGAAGCTCCAGCCCGTTTTCATCTTCCCATTCGATGCTGTTTCTTTGTAACATCAATCCCGAGAATGATACCAGCACTCTATAATTCATAGCATTAAGCGCCATT
>CAZJIR010000157.1:0-6650 GCA_964546095.1 uncultured Pirellulales bacterium | reverse complement strand
AATTATGCCGATGTGGAGGCAGGGACGGGCGATACTTATAAAGGGGATTTGGGAATTACGGAATATACTCCCGGCGCTCTTGAATTGGAGACGATTTACTATTGGCGGGTCGATGAGGCAGATGCAACTACAACGCATGCCGGTGAGGTCCTGAGTTTTACAACGACGGAAGCCGGTGTCGGAGGCCTGCGAGGAGATTACCACATGGGGCGGAATTTCGGCGACCTCGCGATGACTCGTGTGGACCCTCAAATCGATTTCAACTGGGGCGATAGTACACCTGATGATGGAGTTGCCGATGATAATTTCTCGGTCAGATGGAGCGGTGACCTTGGAGCACAATATAGCGAGACCTACAATTTCTACACAACTACAGACGATGGCGTGCGTTTGTGGGTGGGCGGCCAATTGATAATTGATAAATGGAAAGACCAGGCACAGACCGAGTACAAAGGAACGATTGACCTTGTAGGAGGAAATGTCTATAGCGTTGTAATGGAGATGTATGACAGCAGCGAAGGTGCGACGGCACAACTTCGCTGGGAGAGCGCTCATACTCCGAAGCAGATTATTCCGGCATACGTCATGTCACTGCCGATAAAGGCCGGCAGTCCGAGTCCGCCTAATGGTGGTGTGGATGTGAAGCAGACGGCGATTCTGGGGTGGAGTGCCGGAGAAAATGCAGCTTCGCATGAGGTATATTTCGGCACTGATGAAGAAGCCGTGAGAAACGCCACTAACGGCTCAACCGAATATAAAGGCATAAGGGCTCTTGGTTCTGAAAGTTATGACCCGGGGCAGCTTCAGTGGGATACTACTTACTACTGGCGTGTCGATGAGGTCAATAGTGCCAATCCGGATAGTCCGTGGCCAGGTAATCTCTGGAGCTTTACGACGGCCAATTTCCTTATGGTTGATAATTTTGAAGACTACAATGATTACGAACCTGACAGGGTATTTGATACGTGGATAGATGGCTGGGGTGTTGCGACGAACGGTTCGACGATAGGTTATGAACAGCCGGACTTTAACGCCGGGGAGCATTTCGTCGAGACTACGATTGTTCACAGTGGTAGTCAGTCGATGCCTTACTTTTACGACAACACTACCGCCAGGAACTCTGAGGCGACAATGACGTTGGTTTATCCACGTGACTGGACAGAGAATGACGTTGATACGTTGACGCTGTGGTTCGTAGGCCAATCATCTAATGCTGCTGAGCGGATGTATGTGGTTCTCAATGGAAGCGCTGCGGTCTATAACGATAATGCCGATGCGGCATTGGCAACCGAGTGGACAGAATGGAACATTGACCTGCAGGTGTTTGCAGACCAGGGCGTGAGCCTTGTAAATGTCGATACGATTGGTATTGGTTTTGGTGATAGGAGTAATCCGCAGTCTGGAGGTTCAGGTTTAGTGTTCTTCGATGATATTCGCCTGTATGCTCCATAATAAAAGCTAAAGAGTGAGATTTAGTGGTCAAACAGGATTGAGTTCCTGATATATCAGATTTGTGTTGATTATGGGCTTATACCGAATGATTCGGTGTAAGCCTTTTTTTCTTTGAATTCTTCTTCAGCTTCGCTCAGAATTGTGAAGAACAGCAGAGATGATAATGGGATTAACTCCGTGTCTGCATATATATTCAAGAGAGACTGTAAACTGGCCACAATAGTTAATAAACTCGGCTGGCTGCAATAGGTGAATCGTTTGGTTATTTGGCATCGATGATAGTGATTGATTATCCAATTATTTTTTATATCAATTACACGTTTATAATTTCAATTCCGTGTGGTTGTATCTTTACATCTATAGATTCTCCATCTGAATCGAAGACTTTCGTTTCCTCAGGTTTGTCGCTGTTGTTGATAACGACGAGTTTCTTGCTTTTCGGGTAATAGGCACATTCCGTATTAATATTGCTGCAGGTCCAGGGTGTGAAGTTATTTTCATGGTTGGCCGCCCAATAGAGCGCTCTATGTAATAACCTCGTGTTCTGCGGAGTGAATTTATATCCGGACAGATAGATTGTTCTTCCCTTTTTAAAGTTATGCGTTGCTATCCTCGGAGAGTCTTCTTTATCGATAAGCACTTTTGTGTCTTTACTTAATAAGAAGATATTATCTATGTCTTTTCCAAAATCAATATCACCCTCAATATCTTCCATTATGAAGTGTTTCTCATCTATTATCTTGTACACAGGATTACTTTTTGAAAGTGAAAGGCCGATTGCTTTATCAACTCCCAATATGTGAGATAATTGGAAGTATTGGCCGCTATGTTCGCAGGCGGAAGGTTCGCCGATGCCAATTAATCCTCCTCCGTGAGCGACCCATTCGGTTATTTTTTCAATCACTTTTTCGTTCTTCCAATGAATCCCGCCGCACCATGAGCTGTGCGCTCTTCCGCTGTTAATGAGAACTTTAACGTTATTTGGAATGCCTTTTTCCAGTATATCGTCAAAGTTCATAAATTCTACGTCAACGGGAAGACCTGAGAGAGATTCGATAATTTCGTTGAGTTCCAGACCATGAATAAAGTGCCCGTTGCAAATCCATGAGCGTAGTTTTCCCCAGGCCGTGAGAAGTGCAACTTTGAACGGCGCCGTATATGGTTTATCATCTTTACGGGTTTCACGTATTATTCTAAATTCTTTTGCTAAATTTTCTATATAATCGACAAAATCCGGATAGTCCTGAACCAGGTGCAGATATCCTCCAAGCCCGATTCTATCAACAGGTTCGCGTAGCAATCCCCTTCGTATATTGACCCAAAACCTTTTACAATCCAGAGCCGGGCTTCCGCCTTCTTTGAAGGTAGGTTCGCCCTTTAATCCGGTCGGGAAAAGATAGGGGTGTAATCGCAATTCTCTTGTTTTAACACCTTTGACACCTGCGCATTTTCTTGCTTCGAATCCGTTGAAGACGCATTTTATCATGCCGTCGAAATTAAAGTCTTTGAATCTTTCGCTGTATGGTTCTGTGCCTACCCAGTGGTCGTCATAGAACATATAAGCTTGTTTCCCCGCCTTATGTACGAGGTCGATACATTTTGCTCCGAACGTGACAACGAAATTATTCATAAAGTCCATCCAGTCTGTGTATCTTTCGGAGGGGACATTATGGCTGGAACAGTAAGAACCGTTATTGACGAAATCTTCTGATGTCAGCTTATATCCTTTCGCCTTGCTGAATTCGCTCAGGGCATAAGGACTTACCGTGTTATCGTAAGCTCCCCAGTCGGAATATATATACCGTAGATTATCCGAATCGCCCCAGAACCAGGCAAAGTTGTAGAACATCGATGTGAAACGAACGATTTTTGTTTTTGGATGGTCTTTCAGCCATTTCTCCAAATAGCTTAAGATAAATTCCTGCGTTTCAGGATATATCGGGTCAATCGGCATCAGGTGTTCTCTGTCGCCCCAGTCGTTGGTTATATGGTTGTACATCGAGATGGCTTCCCAGATTCTGTAGGCCAGGAAATTGACTGTGTATTTATGCCATTTTTCTGTGTTTTGTATGGTTACAATTCCTTTGTCAGCGTCAAAGCTCCATTGTTCGGCGGGGATTTCTTTTCCGGAAGTTCTGTCAAATACCTGCCACCACTGTTTGGGGTCGTCATTTGTATTTGCTTTAAATTGCTCTCTGAAATAGCCGCTTAATAAATCTATACTGACGGAATCATTTTCTGCAATAATGGGATAACTCATTAGATAATTTTGCTGAAGTTTATCCGTGTTCGCCTTTGCCCACTTGTTATCTATGCGCACAGGACAAATTGTAGAGTAGATGTCAAATCCTGTGGAGATTATCTTGTCTGATAGTACGGTACCGTCACTGTCTCTTATTGCGTCGGCTCCCCATTTTTCAGCAAGCTCCAAAGTTAAATCTTCGTAACCTGCCTCGCCGGGTAAAGTGAAGTAGCCTTTATTCAATACATTGTCGGTCATGTCAACCTCTCAATTGCCGAATAGGTTCATTTGCAGTCGAAGAAGGCCTTGCTGTTTACATCTTTCATGCATCTGCAATTAATTCTCCTCCTCGCGTTCTTTTCTCTCTTTCAGGTCCACCTCTATCTTTGCCAGCAGTTTTTCATTGATAGGATAGAACAGTAAGGCTATACCGCAGATTAAAATAACGGTTGCGGGGATCAGACTGAACAGCAGTTTGATGCCATGCATTGCCCCCACGGTCTGAGGTACCTTGGCCACATATCCGAAGCTGCCCAGCGCTTGCAGATTCAAAAAGCCGCCGATGGCGACCCCCATCTTTATTGCAAACATGATACCCGCAATTACCAACCCTGTTGCTCGACGTCCGAACTTCCACTCATGAAAGTCTGTCGCATCGGAAAACATGGCAAACATAAAGACCGGCATGGCACCCGCTACCACTGACCAGATAAAATTGAAAAATAACAGCAGCGTTAAGTTGAGTGCACTGTCGTTTTCATTCCAGGTGATCTTGCCGTCCACCGTTGAAGCCGAAAGCACGTCTGTGTCACCATCTGAGTCCAGGTCAGCTGCGTAAACTAATCGTGCACCATCGGCCTTGGTGGTCATCAGCTTCTGATTGGAGAAGATGCCGCCGTCGGCTTCGGTGGTGATTACTTTTTGTTGGGAGAAGTTGCCTTCTTCGTTGTCTTCGTAGCCGTTTTCATACCAAGCGATCTTTCCGTTCACATCCGAAATCGATATAACATCCACGTCACTATCTGAGTCTAGGTCCGTTGCATAAACTGATTTTACGCCGTCGGCGTCTGTGGCGATTATTTTTTGAGCGGAAAAGTTGCCTGTGCCGTCATTTTCATACCAGGCAATTCTGCCGTCACCAGCCGAACCTGATATCACGTCTGCGTCGCCATCCGAGTCCAAGTCCGCCGTGCAAACCGAACGTGCTCCGTCAGCGTCAGTTGTAATTATTTTTTGAGCGGAAAAGTTGCCTGTGCCGTCGTTTTCATACCAGGCAATCTTGTCGTCCTCCGCCGAAGCCGACAGTACGTCCAGGTCGCCATCTGCGTCTAGGTCTGCGGCAAAAACTGATGCTGCTCCATCAGCCTCGCTAATAATCAGTTTTGAATCGGAGAAGTTACCTGTGCCGTCGTTTTCATACCAGGCAATCTTGTCGTCCTCCGCCGAAGCCGACAGCACGTCCAGGTCGCCATCAGCGTCCAGGTCCGCGGCATAAACTGATTCTGCACCTTCGGCCTCAGTTGTAATCAGCTTTTGAACTGAGAAGTTGCCTGTGCCGTCATTTTGATACCAGGCAATCTTGTCGTCTTCTGCCGAAGCCGACAGTGCGTCCTGGTCGCCATCTGCGTCGATGTCCGCCGCGTAAACTGATCGTACACCACTGACTTCTGTGGTAATAACTTTTTGTTTTGAAAGGTTGTATTGCGGCAGTACATAGAAGGCCCCCCCCAGAACCACGCTGGCCAAGGAGAAGAAAATCATTAGTGGTTTTTTGCCACAGTACTTTTTGAGTGGGGTGCTGAGAAAAACACCGGCCATCATACCCAGGGTACCGACTGTCAGGAATACAGTGGTCTGATCAAAGTCTAAGGCCAGAGCCCCCAAGGTCCAGGTGAACATGATATTACTGCCGTTGCAGTAGACATAATCGAAAAAGTATAATCCCGCACCATTACGCATCACATTATGGGTGACCCAAAAGATACATGCAATAAACAAAATGATCCAGGGGGCATTTTTGAAGACATCTGAAAGGTCCCGCCTGAACGTGCTCCTCTGGCCTTTCGGGGGCTGGACCCGCTCCCGCGTGGTCAGGAAGGTAATGAGCAACAGGACAATGGCGATGCCACCAAAGACCGCCATGGTCGTTTGAAAGCCCAGGGCCTTACTGTAACCTAATTCCTCATTGTAGCCCGGATGGGATGGATCGGCCCCAAAGAACTTGGCCAATGGGAGTGTAAAGGTGGTAATCAACATCATGCCGACAAATGCAAAGAAAAATCGATACTGCGACAGCGTGGTTCGTTCCCTGGGATCTGGAGTCATCACAGCCATCAGGGAAGAGTACGGAATATTGATTGCCGTGTATGCCATGGTTGCCAGGATATAGGTGACATAGGCATAAACAATTTTCATGTTTTGGCTCCATGCGGGAGTGATGAACATGGCACACGCCAGAATCCCGTAGGGAACGGCCATCCATAACAGATAAGGCCGGAACTTTCCCCAGCGGGTGTTGGTACGGTCCGCAATCATGCCCATTATGGGGTCATTTATCATGTCCCAGACACGGGTAATTAGAAACATGAAGCTTGCCACTTTCGCATCGATACCGAAGACGTCTGTGTAGAAGATCATGAGAAAGAAGCTCCATGCCTGATACAAGATATTTGATGCCGTATCACCAAATCCGTAGCCTATTTTCTCATATAACGGAAGTTTTCCGCCCAAATTGTCGAAGGCTGATTCTGTGGTTACTTCCGAAGTCGAATTATTATTGGATTCCATTGTGATTAGGTCCTCTGTAGGACATTATAGATAATTTAGATTCGGCCAACAGGCATATCCTATATCGCCGCTGTGTCACATTCCAGTTGGAATGGGCATCATTTAATATCAAATGCACTATATCTGCAAGATAAAATTCAAAAAGATTGACCGACAGCGTATTCCCAAA
>CAZJIR010000156.1:0-6674 GCA_964546095.1 uncultured Pirellulales bacterium | reverse complement strand
AACTTCGACGGGCACTTCGTCGCAGGGCTTTGTCGCCAGAGTTGAAGCTGACGTAGTAGTATCGAGCGGCAGTCCATACATAATAAGAATCGATAATCTGAGGATAAACGAGTAATGCTTAAGTCTAAGACTGCATTGGGAATTGATATTTCATGTGACCGTATAAGTCTGGCGTTGCTGAAGCAGACTTCCAAAGGCATCGAATTGCTAAAGACTGCCGGCGGCCCTGTCCCTGATGGAGCAGTAAAGGATGGCAATGTTGAAGATTCTCTGATACTTTCTCAGGCTATTAAGAAATTGAGGATTCGTAACAAGATACGGGGGATAAATCGCACTGTGGTGTCGTTGCTGACAAAACCTGCAATTGTTCAGATTTTAGACGTACCCAAAGGAAGCCCGACAAATATTGGGCAGCTGGTTCGAAATGAAGTCAAGAGTTGTGTTGCTTTATCGGGCAAAGAAATCGCCTTTGACTTCTGCAAAATTAAAATGGGACAAGGTAAGGTAAGCCGTCTCTTGGCAGTTGCTGCTGACGGCCGAAAAGTGGCTCAGCTTGCCGATGCATGCAATCGGGCAGGTCTTAATACTGAAGTGATTGAACCACCACTAATCGCCTATGCAAGAGCACTTTACGCCAACAAAATAGAAGGGAAATTTGATAGTGATGTACTTTTTGCTATATTGCGAGATGGTGTATTGACACTCTGCGTATTCAGAAAACAGACCTTGGATTTTGTCGGGACAAGGAATGTTAATAAAGACAAAGCAGGGCCTGATGAACTCTGTCATTGGCTGGTCGAAGAAATAAATTCGATAATTCGATTTTATGATATCGAGGCCGCGGACAAATCTGAAAAATGGAACGTTACAGTCATTGCGGATTCCGTATTATTGCCTGATGATGCCGAGCAATCTCTAAGAGCTGAAATCACAAATGCCGGCTTACAGGTCAGAACTGCTGAAACAGCCTGTCAGGACACTCTCGTCGTTCAAGGCAGCGGTGCGGAAAAAACTTCAGCGGTTGCGATTGGTCTGGCTATGAGGCTTTTAGATGTTAATGGTCTTGGCTTAAAAATAGACTTGCTTCCTCCGGAATCGGCTGAGGTTAAATCTACCAAAAAGCATCTTCTCGTAACAGCTAATATTATCGGGATTATCCTGATACTTATGGTATTAACCGCAGGTGGTTTGGGCCTGATGACAAAAAGTGTGAACCGGGCCATTACCCATAAAAAACAAACAGGGCTGTCACAGAACACATATACCCTCCTTAGAGAACTGGAGTCCTTAGACAAGCAAATCAGCTTATTATCACAAATACCAACCCGGTTAAAAGGCATTTTGGATTCTCGCTATAGTGTAGATTGGGCTGTCATCCTGGAAAATGTTAGAAAACTGACACCCAGAACCGTACGAATAACCAGTCTTTATAACAACGGTGATAACAAAATGAAACTGGAAGGTCATGCACTATCATATGAAGCTGTTCATTTGTTTGTGAAGATGCTGAACAACTCGGATTACATAAGCTCCGCTTCTCTAACTGAAACAGTAAAAAAAGAGGAGGCGGGTGGTTTAGTTGTATATACGATCGATTGTTCGCTGGCCCAGGAAAAGAAGGGTAGCTGATGTTAATTAACAATTTTGCTAAATTGAGTCGTACATCGAAAAACGCTTTTTCAGCGTCGTTGATTGTTATCGCAGTGTTAGCGATATACAACTGGATGGTTGCCCCGCGTGCTACATATTTGTTGGCAGCACAGCAGTATGAGTCTGTTATGGATAGTGTTGTAGAGAAAAACAAAACTATCAGCAGCAGGGTTAAGGTCAAGAGAAAGGAATTGCAGGAATTGCGTGAACAGTCTTCTCAGCTTTACAGCACACTGTTTTCACCCGACAAGGCAGGAGAGTTTTTCAGTGATTTACAGGCTATTTCCGAAGAAACAGGCTGTATAGTTTATTCTGTTAATCTGATGACCAATAAACAAAGTCCTAAAAAAGATGGGCAATTACGGGATAGCTTGGGTTTAGAAACTAAAAGTGCTGTGCTAAGTGTAGTTGGTGTATATAGGAATATAACTAAATTAATTGAAAGGCTACAATCGAGAACGCAAAAAGTCTGGGTAGACTCGATAAATCTACGCGCTCTCCAACATAACTCGGATCAGCTCAGGTGTGATATCACTATTACAATTTGTATAATCACGGATGAGGAGGAAACCTAATGAATAAACCAAAATGTGTAAAAGCAATTCTCTGCTGTGTCATCTTGGTCTTTAGTATATGGTATGGTCCGGCACATTCTCAATTGGTGCTTGGGGCGGAAAACGGGTCGACGTCCATTGGCCGTGAGAATCCCTTTGCAGAGATTCCCCGAGCTGTGCAACCTGTCTCGCCGGTAACATTTAGGTCTTCATCTGGAGAAGAAATACCGGAGTTGTTTGTAGAATCTATAAAGCTAAAGTTCCTTAATGCTGAAACTCTTAGTGCTACAATCAAGGGCATGACTTCTCCGTATGGTAGTGTTTCCGCTGACTCGAAAAGTAATTCTTTAATCATCTGCGACACTAAAGAGACTCTGGCAGCAATAATGGCAAAGGTTCATAAAATCGATACAATTACAGAACAAACTATGTTTGTTGAGACTCAAACCTTAAAGTTCCTCAAGGCCGACAATCTCAAAGCGTCTTTGGAAAGTATGTTATCCCAATACGGAAGCATACAAGTCGATAGCAGCACGAACTCGCTGATTATTTGTGATACCAAGGAAAATGTTGACAAAATAATTTCTGAGATTAAAAAGGCCGACAAAACGCCGCAACAGATTATGGTGGAGGTGGTTATTGTCGATGTACAACTGGGCGATGACACCGAGGTCGGAGTCAATTGGGACCTCCTCTCGACTAAAGATTATGATTATGTATACAGACAAAATCTCACAACACGCCGCCTTGGTACGACGGTTGAGGATGAGGACACTATCGCAAATGCCACGGCCTTTAATACAACCGGTCTCCTCGGGGCCAACTTTAACATTATAAGTGGTAAGATTCGCAATGTCGTAGCCTTGCTCCAGGAGAAAAAGGATGTTGAGATTATCGCCAGTCCAAGAGTTATGGTCGTAAGTGGTAAGACCGCCTCAATCGAATCCGTTACGGAAATTCCGTATAATGAGATAACTAATACATCTCAGGGCGGAAGTATGTCTTCGACTGAGTTCAGGAAAGTTGGAGTCAAATTGAATGTAACAGCAAAGCTGACTGATGACAATCTTATTTTTCTAACGGTTGAATCGGAACAAAGTGTTACTGTAGGAGATAGTATAACAGAGGTTCCCATAATTGATACAAGAAATACAAAGAGCGAACTGTTGCTCAAAGATGGCCAGCTCGTCGTAATAGGTGGACTCAGGCGAAAGGAAATAACTAAAGAGACAGACCAGGTGCCGATTCTGGGTGATATTCCACTGCTTGGTTTACTGTTCAAGTATACTCATAATGTGGTTAACAATACTGAGCTGATTGTGTTCCTCTCACCACATATTTACAAGGAAGATGAGCCCATTCCTGAAGATGCAATGGAAAAGTACAGAGAAATTAAGAACAGGCCCATGCCGTCTTTAGACAAGACCAAAAAAAATAAGAAAAAGCCGGTGACTTCATCGGAAAAGGGCATAAAAAATGAGAATGAACCAGTGCCTTCGTTAGAAAAAGTTGAGGACACTGAAGAACAACTAATCCAGGAAAGCATAAAATCTCCGCAGGAAAATCAGGATGTCACTGACGGGCCGTAATCGACTGTGACTTCGTTAGAGGGATTTTTTAGTCCAAAAATCCGGAAAATCCCCGCAATTTAATAAGATTAGCGAATTCTGGCGTAAATTTGGGAAAAATTGACGGAAAATCTGGAATTCGCAATCAACATTTCCCATTTTAGAGACGCCTTAATAAGTAGAGTTACTGTCTGTCTGTTTATTATTAAAACCACCCAAAAAAGGCTTGCTTTTTTGTCTGAAATAGTTTATTATCGGAAGTTGTACTCGGCGGCGTAGCTGAGCTGATATAATGGGGAATCCCGTGTGTACGGGACATTACTGTTTTTCTTCTTTCGCAGAATGAGGAAAAGGACTTAGGAGCGGCAGGTCTTAAATAATCAAAGTATAGTACTCATTGCGTAAGAGGGCAGTTCGAAAGGAGAAGGTAATTATGTACAAGAAACATTTCTACACGGCTATTCTTAGTATGTTATTAGTTTTTATTGGAGTCCAGCCAGCCTTTGCTACCACATGGGTCATTGGCCCTGATCAGGATCCTCCTGTGATGCCTCCGGAAACGATCGGAACGTGGAACGAGGATACAAGGACGTTCACACTCGTTGGTGACACACCTGTTGGCGACAACAACATAGAAATAATCGATGACAACCTCACTCTCGATGGTAACGGACATTCAGTAACGGGTACGGGGGTTTCGAATTCAAAGGGTATTTTGCTTGATAGTATAAGATACGTTACAATTAAAAATCTGACAGTAGAAGGATTTACGACGGGAATCCGTATCTACAATTACTGGGCGAGTAGCGATTATGACTTGTGGAGGCGGGATGGCCACCATACTATTGAAGACAACACAATCAGTTCGTGCAGTACAGGAATAAACGTCGGCGCTTCCAACTTAAACACAGTAAATAACAATACTATCTCTGGCGGCAACTATGGAATAAGCCTCTTAGCTTCCGGTAATAACACGGTAACGAACAACACAGTTAGCTCAAGCGACCTCGGAATCGATCTCGGTGGGGGGTTACAGGGTCCAACGACGATTGGCAGCGACAACAACATACTGTCAGGCAATAGCGTCTCAAACTGCTACAATGGAATTTCGGTCAGTAGTAGTTCTGCTTCTAACACGATATCGGGCAACACTGTGACCGATAGCTCGGGCGACCATGGAATCTTCATCTACAATTCCAACTCCAACATACTGACGGGCAACAACGTCTCAAGCAACTATTGGGGAATCCACTTAAGGAGTTCTGACAGCACAGAACTAAATGGCAACACCGTTACATCCAACGCCGGTGGTATCTGGCTCGAACTGTCATCAGATTACAACACCCTTACAGACAACATCGTTACAAACAACACCTACTCTGGAATCTACCTCAGTATTCAAAGTAACAACAACACCTTTACAGGCAACACCTCATCAAGTAACAGGGATGGATTTTTTCTCAACGACTCCGGCGACAATACTCTGGAATACAACACTGCCTCGTCGAACAACGAGTATGGAATCAAACTTTTAAATTCCGACAACAATATCCTGACAAATAATACTGTCTCGGGTAATACTGAGTATGGAATCTGGCTCGATCCATCAAACAACAACCAAATCTACAACAATAACTTCATTAATAACGCAATTCAGGCCGGGACTGATAGCGGCAGCACAAACAATTTGTTTAACATGGATCCGCCGATAGGCGGCAATTACTGGAGCGATTGGAGTGGCTCTGGCTCTTATACCTTCGATGCCGACGGAGAGGATGAATATCCCTGGTCTACTCAGGATGGCTGGCTTCCCGTCGCAGATGCCGGGCTTGACCAAACCGTCGAATGTGCATGCCAACAGGGAGGGACGCAAGTTACACTGAATGGTACCGGCTCGACGGGCGCATCGACCTATACGTGGTACGGGCCTTTTGAAGGAAGCCCTGTAATCGGCGATACTGTAACTGTAACGCTAAATGTATGTTTGGGTGAGCATGAGATCACCCTCGTTATTAACGAAGGTCAGCAGGGTTCCGATACAGATACGGTGATAATTACGGTTGTGGACACGACTTCGCCTGATGTTAGTCATCCGGGAGATGTAACGATTGAAGCAATGGGTCCAGATGGAGTGCCGAAAGACGATGACCGAATCCAGACGTTCCTGAACGGTGCCGCGGCAACTGACAATTGCGATTCGGAACCGGACATTACCAATAATGCCCCGGCTGTATTTCCGATTGGTGATACGACAGTAACCTTCACAGCTGAGGATGCAGAAGGCAACACCAGCACCTGCCAGGCGACAGTGACAGTTGAGGAAGCGGCGGAAGGGCACCTTCGGATTATCCCGAAGATAATCAACCGTGAAGGCAGACTGCAAAAAATATTGGCAGTGATTCGTTTCCCTGAAGATGTCACCGAAGAGGATATTGACATCGACCAGCCGCTTATGCTGTATCCCGACTATAGTTACGATGGTATTGAGGCAACCCATCAACGAATTATTACGTGGTGCAGATGGGGAACAGAACGCGTCAGCGTCTTTGCAACCTTTTCCAAGGATGAGTTAACGGATGTTGTCCCGGAAGATGGTCTGGTGGATTTGATGGTAGTAGGCAACTTTATGGATGGTTCATACTTCTTCGGCATAGATACGGTCAGAATAATCAGTTGGACCTGGAAACATTGACGGGCTGATGATAGGACGGCTAAGGTTTTTTTAGGATAATGCTTAAATGTTTGAGAAAAGGCTTCATTGTCAGTTTTTAGGGGTCTTTAAAAAAAACTTATTAGGCTCTTAGGCGCATTTACCATAGAAGTTAGTGACTATTTTAGGTGATAAACAAGGTAACACAACTAAGATATTGAGTTGAAATATTATCAGAGGTCAAATTCAGTG
>CAZJIR010000155.1:4108-6678 GCA_964546095.1 uncultured Pirellulales bacterium | reverse complement strand
AAATAGTGGACTTCGCGCTGCTCGACATTGAAAATATAAAACTTACTTTCATGGTCTGTTAATACCATCCACTTGGAATCAGGCGACCAGACGGGCTGATAACGATAGCCGGCACCCATGGACGTAATGGTTTCCGGTTTTCCTTTTCCATCGGCTGACTGAATCACAAGCTCGTTCTCACCGGATTCATCTGAAAAATATGTAATCCATTTTCCATCCGGACTCCAGGAAGGCTCGCGTTCTGCAATACCACTCGTGCGTGTGAGGTTACGAGGGGCGCCGTGTTTAGCCGGCAAGGACCATATATCACCCCGGCTTTCCACAAGTACGCGTTTGGCTTTAGGAGAGATATACCAGCTTGAAACACGTCCGTCCACATCCTTACGAACCGGACGGAGTTTTGGGCGGGCGCCGGGAATCGATATATTAACAGGAGTCGCTTGCTCGCTGGCCAAATTCAGCAGATAAAGCTTAGCATCGTATTCAAAGATGATTTCCCCTTCACCGTTTGGTCCAGGGCCATTTGAAGGCCATTTTACATCGTAATCTTTAAAGCGGGTAACTTGTTTCCTTTCTTTCGTGTCTAAATTATAACACCAAATATTAAGACGGTGATTCTGTCCAGCATCCGAAAGGTAATATATCTTCCTGCCTTGCCACATGGGTATTGTATCCGTACCCTCCCATTCGGTTATCTTTTGCGAAGTATGGTTATCTAAATGAAAAAGCCAGATGTCCGAAGCCCAGCCTCCACGGTAACGCTTCCATGTCCTGAAGTCGCGATTACGTGGCGTATAAGCAAGCCATTCTCCATCTCCCGAAATGACTCCATACCCGCCATAGGGCACCGGCAGTCGGTTCGGCAGTCCGCCTGCTTTCTGCACGGTGAACAGTTGAGTATGCCGTCGCAATCCACCCAATCCATTCATCGCAAATAGGAGCCTGTCATCGAACGACCAGTCACATAAACGTTCACCGCTGGAATGATATGTCACCCGGTTCGGAATCCCTCCTTCCACAGACACAGTATAGATATCATAATTACCGTCATAGTTTCCGTTAAACGCAATAGTGCGTCCATCCGGACTGAATCGCGGAAACGCTTCTCCGCCGGAAGGACTTGCCAAAGGAGATGCCACTCCGCCCACCCGGGGAACTACCCATATATCGTCCGCATAGACAAATACAATATGACTCGAGCTGACGTCCGGGTAACGCATCATACCTCCATGCGGTTGAACCTCAGCATAGACAGGCAAAGTATTAAAAAATAAAAACATGAAGAAAAAGCTGAGCATTGCAAATTTAGAAAAAACTTTCATAGTAATAATCCTCCTTTAAAATTAAACATGGCTTTTCAATCTAAAAGCAAATAAAATAAACTTAAAGTTCTAATTCTTCGATATAACCCTGAACATCGAATAAGAAGTCCTCCTCCATCGATAAGGCTATTTACAACCCTCGTCCACGGAGATTAAAATCTACGTGTTTAATCTTTTTCTTTTTACTAAATTAAACGCATTTTCGTCAAGCAAAATCTCCAGATTATGATTTTGCATAGACGTATTTTTCACAAAATCATGCAGAAGTGCTGAAGGAATAAGTGGATATCACTAATTTGAAAACAGCTTTTTCTGGTTCAAAGCTTCACAAGCCGTTTACTTTAAACGAAGAATTCAAACTATCACACTAAGGGCCAATACCCCTTTCTTCAGTAATCTACCTTGATTTTGCTTCAGAGCTCTATCCGTATAGACTCGATTTCAAGAAGCATTAAAACTTTCGAAAAATCATTTTTTCCCATGATTGCCTGCTTCCTCACGATGCTTTTTCCACGGCTCTGTTTTTCCGACTAAGCAGGGACTGACTGGTTTATATACTCCAATAAAGTCTTCATTTAATACTCGTGCTATTTCGGAAGCCGTTATATCCCCTGTTGAAGAATTCAGAAGTTTACCAACTTGATTATCGAGTATGTCCTTTGGCCGTTTCTCTGCGGCTTCTTCCTGCTTTTTAACCGTCCAATATTCTCTTGTAAGTTCCGCCGCATGTCGAAGGCGTTCTACTGTTGGGACCGCTGTTGTATCGAAAAAATTACCACACCAAAAACCAAGGTCATGATTACCCTCCATCTTGCCCTTATGTTTCTCAATTTGTTTCATAAATTTAGCACAATTCAGGAACTCGTTCTTGATTTCCTTTAGCGGCTCAACGATGTCAGGCATATATATGCGGAACATTTCCACGATATCATCAAAGTGTCTTTTATGTAACTTATCCTTGAACAATTCCATAATTAGAAAATCTGAGAACCAATGTGAAATCCACTTTTTACGGAATGCTGTTGTGGCCCGCTTAAATCTATCCCTTTGTTGCCGAATCCACTCGTCCATATCACAGGCAATCTGTTCCAGCGACTCGGCTGCACGCAATAACTCATCATCACGCTTTACTTTGATCTTGACCGCTTCTCCAAAAGTTCTGCGCATTATGATACGCCGGGCCGTCAAAAGGATGATAGCAACTGCCCCTATGCCGCCGGCAATAATCAGCAAAATAATATGCTCTGA
>CAZJIR010000155.1:978-4098 GCA_964546095.1 uncultured Pirellulales bacterium | reverse complement strand
TGGTTCCTCATTAAAACTTTAAGAAATGAATTGAAGAATGCAAAAAAGAAACTGCGCTTTCGCAGTTTGAAAGACCGATAAAGATTCTGCTTTTACTCAATTTAAGGTCATTAAGCGTCTGCTTACAGACCTTTTTTAATCGGAAAATAGTCCGGAAATAGCAGAAAATCTGGATTATGAACTATTAGCTAAACAGACTTTTTTCTCAACTTTTATTTATATATGATGAAATGCTGATGATAACAAAACCCAGCCATAAGTACGTTACAGCAAGCATCCCAAGACATAACGCAACCCCATCTAATATCTTAATCAGTCTCCGCATCTCTCCCCCCCATAAGCTTCTTTTCAACTTATGCTTTTATATGAAGTGTCGCCTGGAAATCATCCTCCGCTTGTCCATGTTTTTAAGGCGGCAATCTCATATATAAATTATAACCTATTTTCACCGAATTACAAAGTCCGGAAAAACCATCTTTCAGGCTCTTGTTCCCAGAACAGCTTTGAGCCAGGCTTGCGCCATCAGATAACTACCGGCTATAGACGGATGAACGCCATCAGCCGACCAATAGCTATGTGGGGCGTTTTTGCTCGCCTCATTGAAAATCGACTGAAATGGAACAAATATCGTGTTGAAGTCGGCCGCTAATTCCTTAACAGCAGCCCGATAACCGTCAAAGTCCGGAAACCACTTCTCATCCACTTCACCACACCGAAGCACAAATGGCTCACAAATTACCAGTTCCGCTTCCGGCAGCTCCCGGCGTGTACGTTCCAGAAGAGCACGATAGTCTCTTTCGTATGTCTCTACAGTGCCGTCATAGCCGTGTTTAGATGTGTGCCAGTAATCATTGACGCCGACAAGGATACTGACAACATCAGGCTTCAAAGCAATACAGTCAACATTCCACCGCTCGGCAAGCTGGAATACCTTATTTCCGCTAATCCCACGGTTATAGATTCTTGGCTTGGCATCACAATGCTCAGCCAACAACTGTGAAGCGGCAAGTAAAACATAGCCAATTCCCATGGCCCTTGGTTCATTGGCATTATTTTGCCTTGTCTTGCTACGACCTGCATCAGTAATTGAATCGCCCTGGAATAAAATAACATTGTTCCTTCCAGTCAATCGGTAAGATGCCCGGCCGGACGAACCTGCTTTAGTATCTGAAAGACCGGAAGAAGGCAGGATAGAAGAGACCATCAGCCCTGCAGCAGTAGCACCCGCGGCCCTTTTTAGAAAATTACGCCGGGTGGTAGGATTGTCTTTTAATTGCTCACCTCTCATGCTTATTCTCCTTATATACTGAGGCTATTTAACATTACCTTTACAAATATCATTTGTCATACTTCACAATTCACCATTTTAACCGGTACAATCCCACAATTCCAGCCAATTCGTAAGGTAGGTCCTTTTGCTCTTGTAGGATGAAAAGAAAGGAGCCATGGCGACCTTCTGCACTGCGAACAAAAACCTATCGTGCGACTAATTTTCATAAATTTGCGAAATAATTTCAAAATTATGTTGACAAAGTTAGGTATGCCTAACTATATTAGGATGAACGAAGATTCGGAAAAAATATTTATGGTCGCAGCGAAAAACATAAATTTAAGTGCCTCTTTGGAAGATTATCTCGAGGCCATCTTCAATCTTGCCGGCGATTCAAATTTCGCCCGCAGCAAGGACATTGCCAAGCAGCTCGGAGTTTCCAGAGCTTCGGTAACAGGTGCCTTACGGGTCTTGAAGAAAAAAGGCCTGGCTAACTATAAGCCATACGATTATATATCACTGACCGAACAGGGAAAGGCCGCTGCGTCAGAAATCGCCAAAAAACACGAAATACTAAAATCCTTTTTCGTTGATATATTAGGTGTTGACAAGAATATCGCTCAAAAAGCCGCCTGCAAAGCTGAACACGAGCTTGGTCCTGCGATTATTACAAAACTGTTGAGTTTTACCGAGTTCGTAACATATAGCAGAAAAAACGGTCGTGATTTAAGAGATGAATTTCGAAAGTTCTGCGAAAGCAGAAAATCAGCATATAAGCGAGATAGTAATGGAAGATAAGCATACGAGACCTTTATCAAAAGTTCGGGCGGGTGAAACGGTAAAGTTGGCAAGTATAAAAGCTGGGCGGGGTATGAACAGCCGGCTTGCCTCAATGGGGCTTGTACCCAACGTCGAAATAACAGTCGTTAATAACACTGAGCCCGGACCTTTTGTAATTAGCGTCAAGAACTCAAGGATGATGTTAGGCAGGGGGATGGCTCATAAGATTATGGTTCTGCGAAAAACAGATAATTGTTGAACGAGTCATATTTTTTGGTGGGAAATTTCATTCAATCTAAACTTTGCACTAAAACCGAACCTATATGACGGACAGCGGGATTATGGAAAAGAAAATCAAAGTAGCCTTAGCCGGCAATCCCAATAGCGGCAAAACCAGCATATTCAATATGTTGACTGGTGCGCGTCAGCATGTTGGCAACTACCCCGGAGTAACGGTTGAAAAGAAGGAAGGCATCTGTAAATACAAAGAATACGAAATAACACTCGTTGATTTGCCCGGGACATACAGCCTCACGGCCTATTCAACAGAAGAGCTTGTTGCACGTAACTTCATAATCGAAGAACATCCTGACGTTGTGGTCGACATTATTGACGCCTCCAATATTGAGCGGAACCTGTACTTAGCAACCCAGCTTATTGAAATGAACGTGCCGTTGGTTCTTACATTCAATATGAGCGATGTTGCCGAGCAAAGAGGCCTGCAATTCGATATAGAGCAGTTGTCCGGACTCCTGGAAGCAATGATAGTTCCAACCGTCGGTAATAAATCAAAAGGTAAAACAGAGCTTCTCGATGCCATTGTCGAAACATCACAGATGGATAAAAGGCAACGCATCCATAAGGTAAGTTATGGCGAAGAAATCGAGCATGAGCTGGCTCAAATCGAAACACTACTTGCTGATAAAGAACAGCAGTTGGTGGAAAAATACGGCTCACGATGGCTGGCTATCAAACTGCTGGAGCAGGACTCTGATATAACTGCAAAGGTTAATAATAAACAGGTACTCGATGCCGTTACGACAAGCATCAAGCATCTTAGAGATATTTTC
>CAZJIR010000155.1:0-968 GCA_964546095.1 uncultured Pirellulales bacterium | reverse complement strand
AGGGATGAGCCGGAAATTGTAACGGCGGATAGACGCTACGGTTTCATATCAGGCGCCTGTCAGGAAACTATCAAAAGCACCGTCGAATTACGCCACAGCACCAGCGATATGATAGATGCAGTGATTACGAACCGCATACTGGGTCTGCCGATATTTTTAATATTGATGTACTTGGTTTTCTTCTTGACCTTTAAGATAGGCGAATACCCGATGGGCTGGCTTGAACAGTTTTTCGGCTGGGCGGGCACAAAGGTAACCGGCTTTTGGCCGCTGGGCAGTGAGAGCTGGCTTATGTCTCTCTTGGTTGATGGTATTATAGGAGGAGTAGGGGGGGTGATTGTCTTCCTGCCTAATATTCTGCTGCTCTTTATGGCGATAGCGCTTCTTGAGGACACCGGCTATATGGCCAGAGCGGCATTTATTATGGACAGGATTATGCACAAAATCGGCCTGCATGGCAAAAGCTTTGTGCCTATGCTAATCGGTTTCGGATGTTCCGTGCCGGCCATCATTGGCACACGGATACTCGAAAACAAACGTAACAGGCTGACAACAATAATGGTAATACCTTTGATGAGCTGCGGTGCAAAACTGACAATTTATGCGCTGATAATACCGGCCTTCTTCCCGATAGAATGGCGCGGGCCGATGCTCTGGACTATTTATCTGATAGGGATTGTGTTGGCAATTGTTTGTATTAAAATTTTGCGGTTGACGGTCTTTAAGGGTGAAACCACGCCGTTCGTTATGGAGTTGCCGCCTTATCGTATGCCGACATTTAAATCTATCTGTATTCACATGTGGCAACGAGGCTGGATGTACCTGAGAAAGGCCGGCACAATAATCCTCGCCATATCGATTATACTCTGGGCGATGAGCAGTTACCCAAAGCCGGATAAGCAATCTTTAGCCGGCTTGAGTAATGAGAAGGCTCAGCAGGCTAAATTGGAGTATTCAGTAATCGGTCG
>CAZJIR010000154.1:6440-6694 GCA_964546095.1 uncultured Pirellulales bacterium | reverse complement strand
TCTTTCTGTCATCAGCCGGGCAGCGATATACATCGACATCCTTAACATAAGGATACAACGGTCCTCCCCTTATGCCCCTTAGTTCATCCTCAAGAGTAGGTTCCTCACCTGTGTAGTTACCGGCCGCATCCTGGGGCGGTTCTACCCAGAACGATTCGGGTGAGTCCCGGAATTGCGCACTCCTGGGCACATTACCATTGACCAACCAGTCATCATTATCACCATGGTACATAAACCACGCCATCGCCAGAGAC
>CAZJIR010000154.1:0-6430 GCA_964546095.1 uncultured Pirellulales bacterium | reverse complement strand
CATTACTAACGCAGTGGACGCGTTTAGCCAAATCTCTGGCCTTCCGCATGGCAGGCATCAGAATTGCCATCAGCAGGGCTATTATCGCGATAACTACCAGTAACTCAATTAATGTGAAAGCTCGATTTTTCATCGGTACATTCTAAGATGTGTAAAAAAATGCTACGTTCATCAATTCCGCACTTATATAACCTTGAAAGGTTTACCCTGTATAACGATGGATTATACAGTAATAAGCACTTTTTGTCAACTATTCAGTGCTCGAAAAATAATTGTGAATTTTCGATAAACCAACATCGGAACAGGTAAATACCCCCGGTCCGTAAACACCCTTTTATATCTTTTCTCCTCATTTAATCCATCAACTAATTTATCAATTATCAGTTATTATTAATCATCTAAATACGACCTGCTAAAGATGGTCGAGTCCGTATCATCGCAACTTAAGTATTGTCTTTTAATCTGGTCAACGCCGATGCCATTCCATATAATTATGAAAAGTATTATAACTTAATTTCTAATCTATTTTCGGATAAAACAATGAACACTTATAAACTCTCTCTTAAAAGCATATTCTTAACAATTCTTTTAAGCGCAACATTTAGCTTCTTACTTATGGGTTGCAGCCGAATTCAGAATACCGATGATGCTCTAAAACTGAATAAACTCGATTACTTAAAAGTAAATAACCTCGAATACTTTGAGACTCGTGGCCTCAATGTTTTGGTTTTCCATAATCAGTATAGCGGCCTCTTTGGTGATTCCAAAATAAGCGGGATTGAAATCATTCATCATGAGGTACGAACGGCAACCAATGGCGACGTAAGATTAAGCCCGACACCGGGGCAATGGGACCCTATTTCCGAATTTGTAGAACGCAAAGTGAACAGGGAAAATAATAGTATTGAAGCATTCCTGAAGTATCCCGATTATAACTTCGATTACACTATAAAAATCCAGGCACAAGATGAAGGGATAATTCTAAGTGTTAATCTCGAAAAACCGCTTCCCGAAGAGCTTGAAGGTCGTGCCGGATTTAATTTCGAATTCCTCCCATCAGCCTATTTCGAAAAAGCCTATTTGATGGATGGTAAAAATGGCGTATTCCCCCTCTATCCAGGCGGTCCAATGGAAGTTGATAGATCTGGTACTGTAGAGCCAAAACCAATCGCGGCCGGTAAAACTCTTGTCCTTGCCCCCGAGGACCCCGCCAGACGCATTACTATCAGAGCTAAAGATTGTGAGCTTTCGTTATATGATGGCCGCAACAAAGCCCAGAATGGATGGTATGTGGTACGCAGCCTTCTCCCATCAGACAAATCAGGTAAAGTCGTCGAATGGCTCCTTACTGCCAACACAATTCCCAACTGGACCCGCCCCCCAATGATTGCTTATTCGCAGGTTGGATATCATCCGAGTCAGAAAAAAGTCGCAGTTATAGAATTAGATAAAAACGATACTCCACTTACGACAGCCCGTCTATTGAAAGTCACCGAAGACGGCAGATTCATCGAAAAACATAAGGGCGAAGTAACAAACTGGGGCAAATATTTCAGATATAATTATTCTACTTTTAACTTCACGCCCGTAAAGGAAAGCGGCCTGTATGTCATAGAATATGGCCAAATCCGAACAAAGCCATTTCAAATTGGAACAGATATTTACAAAAACGCCTGGAACCCGACACTTGATGTGTTTTTCCCGGTACAAATGGACCACATGTTTATAAATGAGGCCTATCGCGTCTGGCACGGCGCATCCCACCTTGATGATGCATTGCAGGCGCCTGTAAACCATGAGCATTTCGATTTATATGCCCAGGGTCCCACGACAGATACACCTTACAAACCAAAAGAGCACATCCCTGGCTTAAACATCGGGGGCTGGTTCGATGCAGGCGACTACGACATTCGAACTCAAACTCACTATTTCACTGTATCAAGTATGGTCCAAACTTGGGAGACCTTCCGCATAGACAGGGACGAAACCACAATCAACCAGAAAAATCATTATGTTGATATTCACGTTCCCGATGGTAAACCCGACTTGCTTCAGCAAATAGAACACGGCACCCTCGCCCTAATAACCCAGCACAGAACTGTAGGTCACGCCATCCCGGGCATCATCGTCCCCGACCTCTCACAATACACCCATCTTGGTGATGCACTAACCATGACCGACAATTTGATTTATAATCCCAAACTGAAGAACCTCGACTCCGATGGTTTCACAAGTGGCACGTTCGATGACAGATGGGCATTCACAAGCAAATCAACCCCGTTGAATTATGGCTCTATCGCAGCACTGGCCGCCGCCAGCCGCGCTCTGCGAGGATACAATGACCAGCTTGCCGATGAATGTCTGGCAACTTCTAAAAAAGTCTGGGACCAGGAACACAGCCACGAACCGGATATATTTCGCTTTGGAAATACCACAGGGGGTTTCCTGCAGGCAGAGGAATTCAAAGCCGCCGTCGAGCTTTTAATCTGCACAAAGGATGATAAATACTCACGGAGGATAAATGAGCTATTGCCAACCATCGAAAGAGGATTCGGTTTTTATGCTGCCCTGGCGGTACGTGCAATACCTTATATGGATGAATCATACTCGAAAAAGATAGAGGCTCTGGTTAGAACTTACAAAGAAAGACTCGACAGATTCAACGGACGAAATCCTTGCGGTGTCTCCATTTCTACAGGTGGCTGGGCAGGAGGTGGCAGGGTCATTGGTTCTGCTATAACGAATTACATCTTACACAAAGCCTTTCCTGAAATTATTGACCCTGAATATATCTATAGAGGTTTGAATTACATTTATGGCTGTCATCCCGGTTCTAACATTTCGTTCGTTTCAGGTGTCGGAACTCATTCTAAAAAAGTCGCCTATGGAAGTAATCGGGCGGACTATTCTTTTATTGCAGGCGGCGTCGTCCCGGGCGTTCTTATCTTAAAACCCGATTTCCCTGAGAACAAAGAAGACTGGCCCTTCTTATGGGGAGAAAACGAATACGTCATCGGTGCCGCCGCCGGTTACATATATCTTGTAAACGCGGTTGATGATTTGTTGAATGATACACAATAAAACTGTAAAATAACCACCTTCATATAATTGGAAATTGGGTGATACTATGAATATCCTTGGCGTCTCTGGCAGTCCTCATGCACAGGGCAATACTGCGTATGCTGTTCAATATGCCCTCAAACAATAAAAAGCGAAAGGAATATTATTTATGAAGATGAACGTAAAGATATTTATTTTAGCATTATGCTTGTCAATTTGTCATATAGCATTTTGCAATGTCAAACTTCCACTGCTGGTGGGCGATGGCATGGTATTGCAAAGAGGTGACAGTGCAAAAATTTGGGGCTGGGCTGACGCAGGCGAAAAGGTGACAATAGACTTTAACGGTAAAACATATAATACCACAACCGGTACGGACGGCAAATGGGCGGTAACGCTTTCTGAATTAAAAGCCGGAGGCCTCTATGAAATGCAAATTGATGCCGACAATCATATAACCCTGAAAAATATTATGATAGGCGATGTATGGATATGTTCGGGCCAGTCGAACATGGTCCTGCCAATGAACAGAGTAAAATATCGTTATCCAGATGAAATCGCCCACTCCGAAAATCCGCTTATAAGGCAGTTTCTTGTCCCACTCAAATATGATTTTAAAAAACCCATCGAAGACTTGAAGTCAGGTCACTGGGAATCGGCAAATCCGAAAACTGTTCTTGATTTTACCGCCACAGGCTACTTTTTCGCGAAAGAATTATTTGAAAAGTACCACGTACCCATAGGTTTAATAAATGCCAGCTTAGGCGGCTCACCCGCACAGGCATGGATGAGCGAAGATGCTTTAAAAGCGTTTCCTGAATACCTGGAAACAGCAAACAAATTTAAAGACGACACCTACCTTAACCAAATCGCGAAAAAAGACAAAGCTCTTAGCGACGCCTGGTATGCTCGCAGCCGGCGGCTTGATAAAGGTTTAGCCGATGGCCAAAAGCCATGGTTTGATACGAGTTACGATGCCTCTCAATGGCCGACTATGAACGTGCCGGGTTACTGGGCCGATGGTGATTTGGGACACGTTAATGGCGTTGTTTGGTTCAGAAAAGAATTTGATGTCCCCGCTTCTATGACAGGCAGGCCTGCAAAACTTTTACTGGGCAGAGTCGTGGATGCTGACTCAACTTATGTTAATGGCACATTTGTCGGAACAGTCTCATACCAGTACCCGCCAAGAATATACGATGTCCCTGAACATTTACTAAAGCCCGGGAAGAACATCATTACAATAAGGGTCATTAATAACATAGGCAGGGGCGGTTTCGTACTGGATAAGCCATATCAGCTCTCAGCCGCAGGACAAACAATCGACCTGAAAGGCCAATGGCAATATAAATTAGGCACCACAATGGACCCCTTACAGCCCAAAACCTTTATCGAGTGGCAGCCGTTGGGATTATATAACGGTATGATATCCCCACTGTTAAACTACAAAATTAAAGGAGTGATTTGGTACCAGGGTGAATCCAACACAGGAAAACCACTTGAGTATCAGAAACTATTCCCCGCGATGATAGCAAACTGGAGACAAAAATGGAACCAGGGAAACTTCCCCTTCTTGTACGTGCAACTGGCCAATTTCATGGAGGCTAAAGACCAGCCTTCCGAAAGCAACTGGGCACAGCTAAGGCAGGCCCAGCTTAAAACCCTCGCCGTTCCTAATACCGCAATGGCTGTTACCACCGATATCGGTGAATGGAATGACATTCATCCCTTAAATAAAGAAGATGTAGGCAAGCGGCTTGCACTCGCAGCTCAAAAAGTGGCTTATGGTGACAAAGAAGTTGTTCATTCAGGGCCGATTTACCAATCCATGAAAATTAAAGTAAACAAAATCACTATCACGTTTACAAATACCGGTGGCGGGTTAGTCATTAAAGGAGGCAATGAACTTAAGTATTTCTCCATTGCTGGTGCTGACAAAAAATTTGTCTGGGCAAAGGCAAAAATAGAGGGTAATAAAATCATTGTCTGGAATAACCAGATAGCAAATCCTGTAGCCGTACGATACGCATGGGCTGATAATCCTGAAGGTGCGAATTTATACAATAAAGAAGGCTTGCCGGCATCGCCCTTTACAACCGATGAATAATATAAGTGTCCGTCGCCCCGATTATTGCCAGCAGGCATTCACTTTCTTAAGCATTTATCGTTTTTATACACACAAATAGCCCTAATAATGGTATAATGATAATGTCAAATAATCATCGAAATAAGGTAAAACCCATGAAACGAACTATTCTCTTTTTACTAATGGCTAGCGCCGTTTGGGGCGCCGAAACACCTTTCAAACGCGGTGTCAACCTCACAAGCTGGCTCCAGGCCTCAAGCGTACAGCAAATCCAATTTTCCAGATTCACCAAACAGGATTTTATTAACATTAAAAGTTTGGGCTGTGATGTAATTCGATTACCCATCAACCTGCACTTTATGACCAATGACGCGCCGGACTATGTGATTGACCCTTTATTCTATTACTTCTTAGACCAAATCATCGACTGGTCCGAAGAGCTTGAAATGCACCTGATTCTCGACAATCACACATTTGACCCATCAGAAAATACCAACCCAGACATTGAAAACGTTCTACTACCCGTATGGACGCAAATGGCTGAGCATTACAAAGAGCGCTCAACCTACCTCTACTATGAAATACTCAATGAACCTCACGGCATTTCGGATTCAACGTGGAACGAGATTCAGCAAAGAGTCATCAACGCAATTCGCGTAATCGACCAAAAACACACTATCATCGTCGGCCCGGCCGGATGGAACAGTTACAACAACCTCAGATATTTGCCAGAGTACGAAGATGATAACTTGATTTACACCTTTCACTTTTACGACCCGTTCTTATTCACTCATCAGGGTGCAAGCTGGACCAGCCCTTCCCTCGTGCCGCTCTCAGGCGTGCCGTTTCCATACGATATACGCCGTATGCCTGTCTGCCCGCCGGAGCTGCAAGACACATGGGTAAGGGGTAATCTTGCAAACTATCGAAGTACAGGGACCGTCGGAAAGGTCAAAGAGCTAATTGATATCGCCGTGAATTTTCAGAACCAGCGCGATGTCCCATTATTCTGCGGAGAATTCGGAGTCTATAAACCCAACAGCGATAACGACGACCGCATCTTCTGGTATAACGTTGTGCGGAGCTATCTTGAAGAAAAAGGTATCTCCTGGACAATCTGGGATTACACTGGCGGCTTCGGCCTTTTCGAACAGGGAACCAGCGATTTGTTCGACTATGATTTAAATATTCCTCTTGTTGAAGCATTGGGACTTACCGCTCCGCCGCAGCAGGAGTTTATCCTTATGCCGGATGTAAACGAATTTGATATATATCTTGATTATA
>CAZJIR010000153.1:4614-6697 GCA_964546095.1 uncultured Pirellulales bacterium | reverse complement strand
AGTAAAAAAGTTATCTGCGCATGAAAGCTCCAGCCAGTCATACCTGTCCCAATTGTAAATTAAAGGCTCGCCATGCTGGAAAGTCGTTACTGTGCCACCATTGTTTCTTATAGCTATAGAGAGCATTCGGCTAAAGTGATTGCCGTTAGCACCTGTTAACAGGTTTATGCCTCTGGTCTTTGGTATACAGCTATTCAGTGCATCCAGGTACATTTTCGTTTTTGTCAAAGTCTCAGTAGTTATGTCATACAAATATTGCCTTTGCTGTTTTGTAAGTTCTATGTCCCGTTTAACAGCGATTTGATTTATTTTGTCAGTTAGATTTTCAGTTGTTTCGTGAATCTGCTGCTCGGCATCTGCGGAGGTACTTTCGGGCCAAGAGCTGGGGTACCAGAAATGGTTATTTGTGAGTTTTACCTGGCCGCCCAAATTTGTTTTAATATAATCAAAGCCCAAATCATTCCAGCTTATAACGTATCTATATAAAAGAGAACTTCTGTACAAACTGCTTAATAAGTATCTTATCGGTGTATTTAGTCCTAATTGCTTTTTTATCAATCCCGCTTTGGCCCGAAGTCTTTTTATGATATTTATCTGAGGCACAAAGGGAACTTCTAAGGCTTGTTCTAATGGGGTTCCTGTTTCTATTATTCCTTTAAAACCTATAGATTTAGCACCGTAAGTCGGCCTTAGTTTTTTCTGATTTAACTTTTTCAGCACCCATAACGAATAAAGCAACGTACTGTATTCTATGAAAATTTTGTAATTAATCAGCAATAAGTCGCTAATATAATTGTTTTTATTGCCTTTGATTAATTCATTTATTACGTGTCTGATTTCTGTTTCCATCTGTAATAACTCTTCGTAGGAAACAGGCCAGAAGAAATCTTCATGCCATTTTTCAAGCCCATATGACAGTATAGACTGGATGTCTAAGGGAAATGAATCTGTAAAAGCCATATTAACTCAATAAACGAAGTCTGACTTGCTTTTAGGAAAAAACAAACGTTTGATGAATAATAAATGACACTTTAATGTTGTGAACAGGTTTCTTTTATGAATCGATTCCAGGCTTCGATGGGTATGACTCATCCAGAACTGATTGTCAATACGATGGAACAGGCGGTCCCATTTATAAGGCAGGACGGCGTACACCAGCGGTTTCATAAAGGGATATTTGATGGTGAAGGAAAACAAGTGTAGCAAATTGTCCATTTGAATGGCGTCTTTTTCATCAAATTTTAATATACTTTCCCAGTGGTAATTTTCCGGAAGTTTTTCTATGATACTTTCTTCGTCCACCAGTCCTTTGTCTATCGCAAATTTTGTCATTCGTGTGCCGGGATATGGCTGAAATTTACCTATTACCCCGTTATGTACCTTGCAGGCGATATTTAACTCGAGCGTCTGTTTGGCTTCATCCAGAGTTTCCGTGGGAGACATAATTATGTTTTGGGCATCCATGTAGATGCCGAGTTTTCTGACAATGTGACAGGCTTTAAGGATTTCTTCATTGTTCATTTGAGGCCGATTCATAATCTTACGAATACGTTCGCTTCCACTCTCAATGGCGAGGTTCATGCTGAAGCAGCCTGCTTTCTTGAGAAGCTCAATCACAGGTTCTTTAATCAGGACGGGGTTTATACCAATGTGGAAGGGAATGCCGATCTCTTTGGGATACCGCTGGGAGAATTCGGCCAGCCACTGTAGTTTTGTCGGAAACACATCATCCTGAAAGTAGAAATATTTGAACTTGCCGTCATACCTTTCTTTGAGGTATTTCAAATCTGCCAGAGCACGATCTACTGTCATATAGCGATAAGTATTATTATCCCCATATTTTTTGTACATCTGGCGATATTTTTCGTTGAAACAATACGCGCAATTAAAAATGCAACTTCGACTTACAAAAAGAACTATCTTTTCACTCACCTGACGGGGTATAAAGTCATAATCGGGAATCGGCAGTTTGTTAATGTTACTAAGAGGCCTTAAGGGATTGTGGATAATTTCAGAGTTCTTCTTGAAGTTGAAATTTCTTACCGAGAAAAAATCTCCTGAAGGATGTTTATCGAGAAATTCG
>CAZJIR010000153.1:0-4604 GCA_964546095.1 uncultured Pirellulales bacterium | reverse complement strand
AAGCTTCTTCTCCTTCACCTCTGCATATAGCATCGATAAGCGGATGTTTTATTACATCAGGGAAGAAAGTGGCGTGTGGGCCACCTAATACTGTATAAAGCTGAGGGTAAACCGCTTTGATTTTTTCAAGTAAAGATAAAAGATACTTTATTTCTCCGCTCATAGCGGTAATGGCTAAGTAGTCCGGTCGAAACTCCTCAATTTTCTTGAGGACATCTGTAAGAGAATTCTCATTGCCGACATGTATATAATCCGGGATATGTCCTTTTGCTTTCAGATAAGCCGCTAAACATAATATACTATACCGTTGGTCGCGAATATTTTTGATAAGGAATAAGATTTTTTTCATTATTATTGTTCGTAGGAATTAGTCTCGAATGGTACCTTGCCGATTTCCACAGTTCAAAAAGGTATTTTACTTGTTATCAGAAATTGTTCTCAGTATGTATTCACACAACTGGAAATCTTCGAAAGTGTCAATTTGAAATGAGCTTAAATAGTCCATCTGGTAAATGGCGAGTTTCCCTCCGAATATACTATTGAATTTTTTCAATGCCTCGTTCTTATAAACAAAGATTGAGCCGTTGGACCTGAATTGCAAAGGAAAATCCTGTCCGCGCCACCATTGTTTCCTATAGTCGAAGTTTACCGATTCTACAGTATCCTCATCCATTTGCCATATATAGTCTTTAAAACGACACGCAGAAAAAACACAATCCGCATCCTTATGTATTAGAGTTTTAATGGCATTATCTATATCGTCCTTCTTTCTGATGGGGGATGTACACTGTAACAAAACTATGATGTTTGGGTTAAAGCCTTTTTTTCTCTGGAGATAATCTACGACATGTAGCAAGACCGGCATAGTAGGTGTGGTATTGGTGGAGAGTTTTTTCGGCCGTTTCAAAACTTCGGCATTATAATGTTTGCTTACTTCGGCAATCTCGGTACTGTCAGTGGAAACAATGATACAATCAATTAGTTGCGATTTTTGAGCATGTTCAATGGTATGGGCTATTAAAGGCTTGCCCGCCAAAGGCAATATGTTTTTGTGAGGCAATCTTTCTGAACCTCCTCGGGCGGGGATTATTGCAATAGTGCTCTTTGGCTCCGGATAGCTTATGGCCGGAGTCTTTTTGTGTAATGATGTTTTGGCATGTTTAGTACACATTGCATCTGTCACAAGGATACATTTTTTGACGTTTGTTTTGTAAGAGCATCTCACGATATTTATTAAAAGTTTTACCTAACCAGATTTCTTTTAACAACTTCTCCTTTGCGTTTCCGACCTGCAGCTTGCTTTTGTAGTCAAAGTCGCAAGGATTACAGGTACCATCATGCCAAACATACATTCTTTCCCATAATAGATTACAGGGTTTATTATAATTCATAGGGGGATTGTTATATGTGTCCCATCTTGGAACAACGTCTGTTAACGCAATTGTGTCAACATAGCTGCTCCAAAAGTTCGAGATTTTTTCCTTAGACTGACCTTTACCAAGGTAAACAGCGTAGACTCTTGTGGTAGTTTTATTGTATTGGCTTTTGGATTTCTTTATTTCACAAAATCGCTTGATATTTTCAAAAACTTTCTCAAAACTGGCACCAACGCGGATTTTTTCATATTCTTCTTTATAAAAAGAGTCAGCGGAAAACACTACAATATCTACACCTGAATCAAGGATCTGATAGCTGAGCTTTTCACTCAATCGGGTTGCATTGGTATTGATTTTTAATTCCAAGAATTTGTTTTTGCAGTAGTTTAACATTTCGCCAAACTGATGATGAAGAGTTGGCTCTCCTCTTGATGCCAAGGTCAGGCATTTGCAGTTATTTTCTACTGCCTGGTCAACTAGGTCTTTGAAGAAACCAAAATCCATCATTCCAAGATATTCTTTGGATTGAAATGAACTATCGGATTGGAAGCACATTGGACATCGTAAGTTGCAAATCGACGTAGGCTCAAGAAGAAGATGTAATGGAAAAGGTTCAAGTCTTTTCAGCTTGGGATAATATTTGAATTTGTAACGATGTACAATATAATCCGTCAGATTTCCTGTACCATTTCTTGATATCCATTGAATCTCCTGGTCGCCAATAATGTTTTTTATGTTATTTAATATTTCGTTGCGCAAACATGAATCAAGGTTGGGCTCATTGGCAAGTTGTTCAATAATAAAGTCAAGTCCGATGCTGCTTTGGCCTAAAAACTCAACACTTTGTGAATGTTTCATCTGATACAGCATAAAATTATCCATTCTTGACAGCTATTTTAAGTCGTCAAGGATATCTAAAAACAGCTCATTTGAGAGGAGATTATTATCCAACTGTGACTCTGTAAATCTGCCTTTTGACTTTACGACCGACAGAAAATAGCTGATAGAATTATGCAGTGACTCTGTATATAAATCTATCTTTTTTCGAGAAATTACAGGAGGGTGGATAAACAGTCCGCTGGACTTATATGTCTCCCGCGGTCCTTTTAGCAACAATTCTTGCCCATCGTATTCAATAAGATGTTCCGTTGTAATTATCTCGATATCGAATTTATAAGGCATGGTATAACTGAAAAAGAAGTTAGCAGTTATTCCGTTTTGAAATTCAAGTGTTATTGTAAAGTTATCTATCGAATCTCCGAAAGGTGAGGTATTCTTGGTGGTTACGTAATATGACTTAGGTTTGCCGAATAAGAAAACCAGCAAATCAAAAAAATGGATTCCACTTAGCTGAAAAACTCCGAGAGGTGCACGATTGGCATTGCTTCTCCAGTTGGTTCCATATTCCTGCTTAAGCGCCAGACCATGTCCCATTTGATGGTGTATGTACAATATTTTATCTTCGTGTTCTTTGATTAAATCATACAATAAGCTTTTGCGATAATTAAAATCGAAATACAGGAATGGATTATTAGTTTTTTTCAAAAAGGCCAAGTCTTCTCGGGTTATAACAGGGATTTTTTCGCAAAAAATATAACCATGATAGCTTTGAAGTTTACGGAGATATTCACCATGCGTCCAATCAGGCGATGAAATCACAATGAAATCACTGTCAAATAACTCTTCCAACCGTGTTACGCAGGGTAAGCCTTCGACGATTTTCTGTGGATGAAAAAATTGAAACTGTTCTACCATGCCACTGGATTTGAACAGATTCTTGAGTTTTTCCGCAAAGTTATGGTAACCTATGAATCCAGCTTTCATGAAAGACCTGTTTAACTGTCAGTTATACAACTGTCGTATCTGCGCAATTTTTCTATTATTGGTTTTTCCGAGTCATAAACCTTTATTACTCCATCACCCACGGCACGCTCGATAACTCTGATATCTCTGACCATCCTTTCAAATCCATGCGGTTCCACGGATGCAGCCTGGTCGCTTCCCCACATTGCGCGATTTAGAGTTATATGTCTTTCAATAACGCATGCTCCAAGGGCCGCTGCGGCAATGGTTGTTGACAGGCCGATTTCATGCCCGGAGTAACCTATGGGTATGTTGGGATACTTGTTTCTAAGTACGCCGATTGCTTTTAAGTTCAGTTCTTCTACCTTTGATGGATAGCTCGAAGTACAATGAAGGATTATTAAATCGTCCTTTCCGAGTACGTCCACAGCATGTTCTATCTGGGCCATATCACTCATGCCTGTTGAAAGTATTATTGGCCTGCCGTATTTTCTATGATATTTTAGAAGATTGTCATTGGTTAAGTGCGCCGATGCTATCTTATAACAGGGAGGATTAAACTGCTCTATGAAATCAACCGATTTTCCATCCCAGCATGAAGCGAACCAGGTTATATTTTTCTTTTTGCAGTGTTTGTCAATCTGGAGGTATTGTTCGTAGCCAAATTCGAGCGCATATTTTAGGTCCTTGTTTGTCGGGCCAAAATGAGTTTCCCTTGGTTTTGCGAGTTCCTCTGCTGTGTAAACAACTTCAACTGTGCGTTTCTGAAATTTGACAGCTTCACATCCTCCCTCGGATGCTGCTGATATTAGGTCAAGAGCAATACCTACATTACCATTATGGTTGATTCCTATTTCACCTATGATATAGCATGGTTCTCCATGACCAACTAATCTGTTTCCAATTTGTACTTTAGCTGCCATTTTTTAATTCCTTAAATATAATAGCAATCCGATAAAGTATTTTTATTGCCTTAATTTTTCTTGGATTATTTCTATCTCGATACCTTCCAAAATAGCATTTGTTAGATTCTATGCACTTATTCTATTCGATGAATAGGTATTGTTGGAACTTTAATCTTAAGCTGGTTTGCAGCAGTAAAATGTCATGAAATTCCCATAAAATGGGGGAGAAATACGGCTTGTGTCGAATAATCGCATAAGATTCTCTTTGGTAAAGTGCCGCGTTTCAAAAAAAGGATAGTCAGCATGTTCAATCTCAAAACCATAATCACGTAAAAATCGGTGCATAGATTCGTTGGTAAAGAGGCTCACATGAGTTTGGTCATGCAAAAGACGGTAATTCTTTCCAAAACGCCGGGCACATCCACTGTCAAAATCAGGAGTCCCCAAGACTAAATAACCTCCTTTTTTGAGTATCCTTTTTATTTCAAGGATGATTTTTACCGGGTCTTCAATATGTTCT
>CAZJIR010000152.1:0-6709 GCA_964546095.1 uncultured Pirellulales bacterium | reverse complement strand
TGGCGTTGCTTCGTAATTTCTCGGTAATTCTTTGCTCAAAGTTGTCTCGTAGTTTCAGGCTTACAAAAAAGTTCAGAACAAAAACCGCTATAAGAGCTAAAAGTGCGAACGTGCCAAAAAATTTCCAGATGATTTTGTTTCTCATTTATCTGGCTCCCTTCCTGATGTCAATAAGGATAAGGACTTTCCTTAAACCTGTAGCCGGCACCACGAACGGTCTCGATATAATCCTTGGCCTTTCCTAACTTGTGCCTCAAAGATTTTATATGTGCATCAACTGTTCTGTCGCAAACCACAGCTTCATTACCTAAGACTGCGTCTAAAATCTGATCTCTTGAGAACACAATGCCTGGCCTTCGAGCCATAAACTCTAAAAGCTTAAACTCCGTAAAAGTGAGCAAAATTTCCTTGTCACTAACTAATATCTTGTGCTTTGCGCCATCAATAACAATATCTCCTCTCTCCATCTTTTGGGCATGTTTGTTCTCATGGCCTCTTCTTAAAATCGCCCGAATTCGTGCTATAAGTTCTCTTGGACTGAATGGTTTTGTTACATAATCGTCCGCGCCTAATTCCAAACCCACCACCTTATCTATTTCCTGTGATTTTGCACTGAGTATGATGATTGGTATGTGTGCTGTCTTCTGGTGGTTTTTAAGGATTCTACAGACTTCGAAGCCGTCTGTAACTGGCAACATGATATCAAGAATAATCAAGTCCGGCTGTTCTTTCTCGGCTGATTTAATCCCCTGTTTTCCATTGAAAGCGGATACGGTCTCATACCCTTGCTCCTTCAGATTGTACTCGACCATTTCCACAATATCGCGGTCATCTTCTATTATTAGGATTTTGCCTTTTACCATTGTTTCAGACTCAATCTTGTTCTAATTAAATGATATGTGACCTTAGAAAACGGTTGTTGTATTATGCCGGTTGGGTGGGCTTAATAAAAGTGTAAATTTATTATTTTATCGCTTGGCTTTTTCCGACTTTATTGCCTCGCGGATTTCTTTGTTTATCCTGAGACTGCACCAGGCCTTGCCGCACATCGAGCAGTAATCGGCGGAAGGTAATTCTTCTAAATTCATCTCTTTGCAGTCGTCGCGGTGCATCCTCTCGGCTGTTTTTGGGTCGAGCGATTCAGCCAGATGCGTTTTCCAGTCTAGCTTCGTTCGTGCGATGCTAAGCTTTTTATCACGTTCAGCAGTACCCTTGAGGCCGCGAGCAATGTCGCCGGCGTGTGCCGCAATTTTTGCTGCAATTACGCCGGCTCGAACATCATCGGCGTCCGGCAGACCCAAATGCTCTCTGGGCGTAACATAACAAAGAAAAGATGCACCGTAAAAAGCCGCGGCGGTTCCACCGATTGCCGATGTGATGTGGTCGTAGCCTGCCGCTATATCGGTTACCAGCGGGCCGAGCACATAAAAAGGAGCACCATGACAAATCTTTTGCTGGATTTCCATATTGTATTGTATCTGGTCGAACGGCACATGGCCGGGCCCTTCGACCATAACCTGACAGCCCTTCTCTTGAGCCCTGGCTGTAAGTTCACCGAGGGTTCTTAATTCTGCGATTTGTGCATCGTCGGTGGCATCCGCGATTGCACCGGGTCTAAGGCCATCACCCAAAGAAAAGCAAATATCATACTCAGCCAATATATCACACAAATCATCGAACATTTCGTAAAGTGGATTTTGTTTATTGTGATATAACATCCATTTGGCTAAAAGGGCCCCGCCCCGGCTGACGATTCCTGCTATACGGTTCTCAATCAGAGGCAGATGTTCTTTTAAGACTCCGGCGTGAATAGTGAAAAAATCTACGCCTTGTTTGGCCTGTGTTTCGATTATGTCCAGAATTATTGTACTGTCTATGTCCCCAACATTCCTTCCTTCTATCATTTGATAGATTGGCACCGTCCCGAAAGGTACGGGGCATTGGGCAAGCAGTTCCTGGCGGACTTCGTTAAGATTTCCCCCTGTGCTCAAATCCATAATTGCATCAGCGCCGGCGTCTAGTGCTGTTTTCATCTTTTCTATTTCAGCTTCTACCGAACTGCGAACGCTGCTTGTGCCGATATTTGCGTTTACCTTAGTGGTAAGTGCCCGGCCAATGCCGGCCGGTTTGAGATTGGTTTTAAGATGCAGCTTATTTGCCGGTATTACCAGCTTTCCGGCTGCAAGCTCATCACGAACCAGCACAGCGTCAACATTTTCCGTTTCGGCTACGGATTTAACCTCGTTTGTAATAGTCCCTGTTCGTGCAATTTGTAATTGTGTTGCCATTATTTCGAATTTCCTGTTACAAATAAAAAAATCGCTCCGCCATAAGGTGTTCTGTGGACTGCTTTGAAGCGATTGTCTTTCGGGTTGTCAGTTTTTAGTGTTAGTCAATCACTTTCCTACGCAGGCGTATCACCTGTTTGGCGATTGTCCTGATCAGGTTCAAAGGGTCTTTTTCTCAGGCCCACTATTTCACAGGCCACCCCTAGTGAACGACTTTATTATATATTTTTTCTCTCAACAGTCAAATAAATATTAGTATTTATATATACGATGCGTTTTTTCTTTTAATAGAGGTGTTTTTAACGCTGTTGCAAAAAGATATGAGCGCCTTTTTTGTTTGATGTAACGATGTCGGGCCTGTCATCACCGTTCAGGTCGGTTGCCTCGAACTGTGTTCCGACACCGGAGTCGTTATCGATTAAGTGCATAATAAACTCTACTTTACCCTTCTGGGGGCGGCGCAACTCGAACCAGTATAGCATAGCCGGGTCTTTTCCGCCGGGGTCTTTACCCATATGTGCGAAATGGCGTTTTCCTGTTACAATATCTTTAATACCATCACAGTTCATATCAGCAAGTATAATCGCGTGAGACTGGGAGTATTTTTCGGAAATTATATGCTGCTTGAACGTCGAGCCATCGGCGCCGGAGAGCTGTTCGAACCACCAGATGCCGTAATTGTGAGCTGAACTGGTAATTACATCGCTGTCGCCATCGTTATCGACGTCGTAAACGAGCATATTGGCACAGTCCGGACCAAGGCTGGCTTTGTGGAACTCCCAATTCTTCTTTGTGCGGTCTTCCGGGGCCTGCCACCAGCCTTCTTTGATAAGTACATCTTTTCGGCCGTCACTATTGACATCGCCTACGCCTAGACCGTGACTGTACATTTTTGTACCTGGCGCATCCGGACCGGCAGCGATAATATTCATATTCCACAGGCCGTCAATTTCATTTGGCACACTAAACCAGGCCATCAGTCCCTGGGGACGGACGGCGAAAACTAACACCGGTCGGCCGTTACCGAGCAGGTCAACGAAGAGCGGAGTTTCATTGCAGGCACTTTTAGCAACAGTCCGCTCCTTCCAATGGCCCGGCTTGTTTTTCGGATTCTCATACCATAAACACGGCCCATTAGGCAAGCCGATGATAATTGAATCGACCCAGCCGTCGCCGTTTACATCCTGAGCAAAATTTGCAAAGCAGTTGCTATAGCCTTTTGAGCCATCATATCGCCCGACAGGGCGAACTTCATGCATCTGCCAGTCCGGGGCTGCGTACCAAACATCACCGCCTAAAATGTCCAGCTTACCGTCACGGTTTACATCTGCCACCGCAACGCCCTCGGAACGGAAGGTTTTATCCACAACGATTTTACTAAACCGCACTTGACCGGCTGCAACTTGTACACTGTTTAAAAATACCAGCACAACCAATATAAATGAGTATCTTGTTCTCATAGTGACTCCATGTTTTGAAATTTATTGCGATGTGCCTTGATTATAACTTATTGCTTTTATGCGGGCAAAGAGATATCGGCCAAAGTTACTGCGGAAATTCGTCACAAAGGACTAGATATTAAACATCACACTGTTGACCCACATCAGCGCTTAGAACTGCTACTAAGTTTTTCATCAAGTTCAGCTAAGGTTAAACCTTCGGCGATTACTGTGTGCTGTTTATCTGTTAGAATCAGCCAGGGAAGCGAGCGTACACCCCAGGTAAAACGGGTCTTTTCAATGTCTGCTGTTATCGCTCCAACAGGGAAATGGATATTGTTGGTTTTTGTCCACTCTATCAGTTTATCTTCATCAACCTCAGATGCTTGGACAGTTACAACGGCTATGCCTTTTTCTTCCAATGCAGCGGCTTTTTGAGTTAGTTGTTTTATACAATTTCTTGACGGCCGCTGGTTAATATCAAAGAAGCAAAGCAAGATTGCTTTATCCTTAGTCTGCTCATTAGGGAAGTTAAGTCTGATACCTTCGAACCTCGGCAACGGCTTATCAACGCCGACCTGTATCGACCAATCCTTTGGAACATACTTGATATGACCGTCCCATTGGTCCGGTACAAACTTCATACTATCCTGCCATGTGTATTCCTCCTCAAGATATTTTTCCTCGGAATTTAAAATCCGTATCTTTGCCCCGTTTTTGATATCGTTGGGTATGAAAGATTCTAACACATCATGGTCGGGATTTAATATTATATCTGTTAGTCTATGGTGCCAAGTTTGTTTCGTCCATTCGCCATTATGCCAGCTTCTATTAAGTACTATCTCAGCTTCCACAGGCACCCACAAATCGTCGATCTCCTTGAAGCAAACGTCACTTATCGAATTGAATGCATTTTTCACCCTCCAATGGGGGATACCGTAAGGTGGTACATTTTCACCCCAAAAAACTTGTGCCTTTGCAATATTATAGCCGTGCTGTGGATCTATCCAGAGAGTGTATTTACCACCTTTGGTTATCGCATTGATAACATAACAATCAGAGCCATTAACTTTTTCTAATGTCTTTCTAACATATAAAGTGGCTACCTTGCGCAGAATCGAATCCACACGTTTATATTCGCCGTATAGGAAACCGAAAACCTCATGTCCACAATAGTCGAAGCTAATCAACCCTTTGGTTTGTTCTTCCTTTGGTTTTTGATAAATAGTAACAGTGCCAACAGAATCTCCGCTCGAAGCGTGTGTCTGGTAGTGGAAATATTTCTGACCGTCCCACAATGTACTGTAGTACGAAGCTTCATTTCTTGGAATGAACTGCTTTTTACTGGCGTCTATTTGGCCCCATCTGTAGAAACAATAACTGGTTCGGGCACCATCAAATCGTAATTCACATGCGCCGTATTCCTTAAGTTTATCTGCTCTCAATGTCCCTCCAAACACGATACCGCTGTAAACAGAAGAAACCTCTGATTTGATAATAAAGCTTTTCTGGATCTTATCCTGATTTGCCGTGTATCTGTCGAGTAATTCTGTTACGGTGAGTTTCTCCGCGGCGAATGCCCGCAGCGATATACAGCAAAGACTCAGTAAGATGATCGATAATCCGGCTTTCATTCGCTCTTTTCCTCTATGCGTATTAACAAAACAAGAATGCAAAATTTACCGCTGGTGCTATTTTATTAGATACGTCCTGGAATTGCAAAAGTTTTCGCTATTTTGGCATGGTCGCTATTGTTCTTTTGCGGCTTTAGATTACCGCAGTCGGGGCGAATGTGGACACTTGCGGGTTAATATCCTGCATCCGGTTTCAGTTACAAGGACATCATCTTCTATTCGCACACCAAGTTTGCCGGGTATATACACTCCCGGCTCGATGGTAATAACTTGGCCGGCTTTGAGAATGCCCTTGCTTTCGGGTTTGAGGAAAGGTAATTCGTGGATTTCCAGACCAAAACCATGCCCTGACCCGTGGCCATAGACAGGCAAATCATTTTTGCCAATTACCTCTCGTGCTGCGGCATCAACTAATTTCATTTTCGCTCCCGCCTTAACCAATTTTATCGCGGCGGCCTGGGCCTGTTCCACTACATCATAAACTTTTTGATAAAGAGCAATAGGCTTGCCAACCGCGAAGCATCGAGTAATATCGCTACAGTAGCCTTTGTATTTGGCCCCGAAGTCAATCAGGACGGAGTCTTTTTGTTTGAGCTTTTTTGGGCCTGGCTGATGATGTGGCCTTGAGCCGTTAGGACCAAAAGCAACGATTGTTGGAAAAGCATTGGTTGCTCCAAGTTTGCGAATTTGAAAATTAAGCATACCCGCAATCTCGTTTTCAGTTACTCCCGGCTTTATATACCGCAGGGTCTGTTTTAAGGCTTGAGCAGCTATTGAAGCGGCAGCCTCGATAGCTTTAAGTTCGCTGTTGTCTTTAATGCTTCGGACAGTTTCAATAACATTCGCAATTGTTCTGAATCGGCCTTTGACGTATTTTTTCAACTCTTCGAAATCCGCAAGCGAACTTGATTTTTCAACAGTTACTGTTCGCACAGATTTTAGCTTTTTCGTAAGTTCAGCTACAACTTTGGCTAAAGAATCGCTGCGTTCAAGTATTTTACATTGGGGACATTCGCTTTGTGCCTGCTCGGTGTATCGGCTGTCTGTTAGGAGATAGACGTTGTTTTTAGTGATTGCCGCCCAGCTGTCTTCGCCCAAAAAGCCGGTCGTATAGGTTACGTTTGCCGGCTTTGTTAATATAAGGCAGCCAATTTTCTTTTTATTCAGCTCGCGGCGAACTGCCTTGATGCGTTTTTTAATTATTTCTTTATTCATTTGCAATACTCATTCATTAAGCACATTTTTTTCAGGTACCCATTTTTGTTGCCATGCCGGATAATCCTTAGCCAATAGTTCGGCAGGCTCATAGGTATACCAGGCATAGTTTATTCGTCTTTCGTGTTCAATC
>CAZJIR010000151.1:1144-6729 GCA_964546095.1 uncultured Pirellulales bacterium | reverse complement strand
CTGCCAATACAAACTAGTAAACTTTCCATTTGACACTTCATAAAATCTCTTTTCACATTTTTATTTGTTAATCATGTTTTATTGCCACTCTTCGAGAGGTATTACCTGAGTATGGCCCAGGTAACCATCCTTCCATACCGGCGATAGTAAAACAGCCACTCGTACATTGCCTTTCGCATCGGGCAGCCGGATTAAAAGTCGCTTGACACCCTTATTAGTTTTCTGCGGGGGTTTTTGCTCGGCTGACTCCACAGTGAATTCAGCACCAACCGGTGATAATATTCGCGCTTTAAGCTCTTGACTCTTGAGTGTGAGCCAGGCTTGGCCCTGTTTGTGAATATTGATTTCGGCATCGGTTGTCATGGCCCAGACGACCTCGCAGGGCTTTTCGATTTCGAACTCATCCTGCACGAGTACAGCTCGACGCTCAAGCATTGCTACTCCACGCGTTGTCTTTTTTGCAAACTTATTATATGCGCTCGTTAAATCAACAAGAACAAAGCCGTTGTTTTTCTCCGATACGAACTTAATAGCTCTGGACTTTGCCAGCGGGTCCTGGTCCTCGCCGCCTAACAGCGGGACACTGTGGCTTTTCGAATTCAAACGGTAATAGTCCCAGCGCTTGCCTCCTCGTCTCATCTCCCAGTAGCCGGGCAGATTGTAGTTGTCCGAGCCGAGATCGCGCGCCCATCGCACACCAAGGGCATCAAGCTCGAAGTTGCCCAAATCCAGATGGCCGTGATTGACCTGGTTGTAGCCGGCCTTTACACCTACAAACAATGCTTCGGGATCGTCCCATGCGCTTCGGAACACCGCCACTTCCACAGGCCCTCTAAAATAATGGTCAAGGTATTTAGGTGCCGGTTGTCCATCCGGAGACGGTACGTACCAAATTACGTGCTGGGGACTGGCCCTGCGTTTGGTAAGCTCGGCGTGTTCGGATTCTGCATACAACGAGTTATCAAAGACCCGCGCAAGCCAGAACATACAAGGCATAGGCCTGCGCGAGCTTCTTTCTCCACAGTCGGCGATATTCAGATACATCCCTGTCGGCCCGCTTGTATATATTGGGAAGTCCCCCGCTTTAGACAGTCCTTCGATTTGTAACAGCCCGAAGTCTCTTCCTAAAGCTGTCTGCAGAGCGGTCAGGCCGTAAGCAGTGTAATGTGTCGCATAGCTCCAGTAGCCGGGCCCTTCCCCCCATGCGCCGTCGGGACCATAGCTCTTCAAGGCACGCGGCAGCGATTCGACTGCAGAGCTGATAATCTTCTCTGCGTACTGCGGGTCGGACTCCGCAATAGCCAGCGCGCCGGCTATCAATCCTCCATTGCAGACCTGGTTCCAGTTATGTTCGCTTTTATGCCACCAACTTTTTTCGTATGCTTTCAGTCCTTCTTCCAGGCCGTTCTTGATTAAGCCTGCCTTGATTTTTTCCCGTGTTGCATCATCGAGATATGAATACAGCCAGTCGTAACCCAAACCGACCGCATGTGACATCTCAACCGTATCAAGGAAGTGAGAAGGATTCCAGTCATTGAATGCGCAGACGGTCAGCAGGTTTTCCACTGCTTTTTCGGCGTATTTTTCCTCACCCGTCCACCTATATGCAAGGCCAAGTGCATAAGTTCGGTTCATACATTCCCTGCTGACATGGAGAAGCCGCGGCCCAATCTTTTTGTAAGTCAGCTTTGGTTTTTCGAGACATGCATCCGCGTTCCGAAGAACATCTCTCAAGCATTTCTGTAAGACCACATCTTTTTCATGTTGTTTTTTCAGGCGCTCCAGGTCTTTGTCCTTCAACATTAATCGTGGATGGTTCTTATCGAGCGTTTTAAGAACTTCCGCAGGTTCTACCCTGAATTCCTTTGCCCGGATTGAATGGCAACAAATAAGTATAATAGATAGGGTAATAAATCTGTATATGTTCATGATAATCAGCCTCCGTTTTGCAGGGGCGGCTCATTAGTGCTATGGGCCGCTGGGCTATTATAGTAAAACTCGAATTTTATGGTAACGGTATTTCTTCAAGAGAGAAAGGAACTGTCACTTTGTTTTCCGATACGATAACCTCCAGCTCGCATTTGTTCACTTTGGAAATATCATCTTGAAAATCGTATGTATATTTATTGCCCCACCCCATACCTCCGCCTTTTTTGACTTTACTGCCATCGTCTTTGAACATATTTATTGCGGTTATTTTTTTTGAGCCGCCGTCAATTTCGATTTCAAGTTTGGTGCCTTTTATTGATTTGACCTTAAAATTCAATTTATCGAGGGCGGGTTCTCCCGTGGTTTCCCTTACAGCCAGCTTGTGTATATTTTGCAGAACCACCTTTTCCTTAACCACATCTGTAATCGCTTCTATAGAGCCTTCAAGTTGTTTTAAGCTTTGTTGCGTTCGGAGAAGGTGCTTGTGCCTTTATGGTTAATTCCTTTTTCCTGTTCTGTTGCTCATGAGAAGAAACTCTACTTTCATACCCTGCCGGGTCTTTAACTAAGTCTTTGTTTAAGTCATCCAATAGATTCGACAAAACAGGTTTCCCGAATCCTGTGGGATTACAATTCTCGTCCCAGCTAATCTCGACACCAAGCTCCAGGTCCGATGTTTCAACCTTTCCGGCGTTTTCGGTCTGCATCTTTTTCTTTGTTGAAATCCACACAACCCTGGCGTCAAACGAGGCTGATTCCGGAGATACATCTTTTTCGGCGGCGGCGGTTTTTTCCGGCGAACCGGCAGACTTCAATGGCAAAGCGAACTTTAGTTCTGAAGCATTGAAGATTGCGAATCCATTGCCTTTGTCCGGGCCTTCTATAAATCCCTTTGCGCGGGTAAGCCCCTGCTTATTGCGCAAATCCGTTATCCAGCTAATTGTACCTTTTCTTTTTTCGACCCTACCGTTGGTTTTCTCAACCTTCCAGGGCAGATGAATAGTTCTGTTGATGTATAGTCCTTTTACAAGACCGTAGAGTTGCGTAAGGTTCGGGCCGCTGTCGTCCTGTTTCATATCGCAGTAAATTGCGGCTTTGGTCTTGCCGACCGGTGCAATTCTTAACTTGATTTCTTCCCGGCAGTAATCCGACAGAAAAAACTGCTCCGGTCTGCGAAATGACCCTTCAAGCTCAATTACTATTCCGCCGTCGGGCAAATTGTTTTGTTTGAAGGATTTTATTTCTATTGCAGAGCCGATTTTTTTTACTATTTCCTCTTTGCTGGAAAGAGGAACGTTTTGCATATTTTTGTTTTCTTCAGCCGCTACTACAAACCTTTCGGAGAAAACCATCTTTTGCTTTATGGTTCCGGAGCCGTCGGAATTCAGTGTAATCTCCACAGTGTCCTCATAGCAGCCGCTGAGCAGGAATATGCAGAATAGATACGGAATCATTTTCTTGAAAAAGGGCATATTACACCTCCGTTGGTAATTTCACTGGATATTGTTGTTTTTATGCTGCTGGATGTTATAGAGGATTTAGGGCATATAAGGCAAGGGAAATCTTTTGCCGGTGTCGCCGAAATTTCTTATGATTGTGATAAATGTTGTCCTGTTTTAATTAAGAATGAAATTATGGAAAAGTTTATTTACAAGACCAAAGAGCAAATGGGCGCGGCCGCGGCAGCCCATGCGGCAAAGGTTATAAAAGAGACAATTCAAAATAAAGGCCGGGCGAATATTATTCTGGCAACAGGCGCCAGCCAGCTCGAGATGCTCGGTAATCTTGTTGAAACCGGCGGAATAGACTGGACAAAAGTCACGATGTTTCATCTGGATGAATATATAGCTTTGGGGCCGGAACATCCGGCAAGTTTCAGAAAGTATTTGAAAGAGCGCTTTGTGGATAAACTGCCGGGCTTAAAGGCGGCCAATTTTGTCAATGGCGATGCGGATGACCCGCAACAGGAATGCCGGAGATTGGGCGATATTATCGCGGAGCACCCTATCGACGTGGCGATGGTGGGCATCGGGGAAAATGGGCACCTGGCGTTTAACGACCCGCCGGCGGACTTTGAAACCGAAGAGCCTTTCATTGTTGTGGAGCTGGATGAGAAATGCAGAAATCAGCAGCTTGGCGAAGGATGGTTTGAAACTTTAGAGCAGGTTCCCATGCGGGCGATATCGATGAGCATCAGGCGGATTATGAAAAGTGAATGCCTGATTGTTACGGTTCCCGATAGACGCAAAGCCGAGGCCGTTAGAAATGTTCTTGAAGGACCTGTTTCACCTATGTGTCCCGCCTCGATACTGCAGGAGCATAAGAACTGTGTGATATTTATGGACGCCGAATCTGCGTCACTACTTTCGGAAAATACTAAAGAGAGCTAAGCAATGAAAGTACCGGGATTAGTTGACCTTCAGGTCAACGGTTATAAGGGTGTGGATTTTTCCGCTTCGGATTTGACGGAGCCGGATTTTGTCCGGGCCTGTCGGCAGTTGCTTGAAACCGGAACCACAGCTTTTCTGCCGACAATGATAACCAGTTCGCAAGAGGTCTATGAACATAATCTGCCAATCATAGTAAAAGCGTTGAAGATGGAGGAGTTTCACGGCCGGCTCCTGGGCATACATCTCGAAGGGCCGTTCATTTCCGCGCAGGAGGGCGCGCGAGGCGCACATAATGCACAATGGATAAGACAACCGGATATAAGTTATTTTGAACGACTAATCGACTTGGCCAACGGTAGAGTAAAGCTGATAACGATAGCAGCAGAAATCGAGGGAGCAGAGCAATTAACAGAGTATGCGGTAAGCCGCGGCATTGCAGTTTCGTTGGGACATCAGGCCGCGTGCGAAAAGGATTTACACAAGCTGATACAGGCCGGGGCTGCAGCGCTTACGCATTTGGGAAATGGCGTTCCGGCCGTGCTGCCCAGACATAAAAATCCCATCTGGGCGGGTTTAGCTGAAGACGAGCTTGCCGCTATGATAATAACAGATGGCCATCATCTTCCCGCTTCGATGCTTAAAACTATCATTAGAACAAAAGGGCCGGCTAACTGTATTGTAGTTAGTGATGCTTCATCATTGGCAGGGTTTGGACCGGGTAGATATGAAGCTATGGGTCATAAGGTGGTGCTGGAAGATACCGGCCGGCTGTATGACCCGGTTACAGGCTACCTGGTCGGCTCGTCAGCGACAATGCTGGAGTGCATGAACTATTTGGCGTCGCTGAATTTGGTCAATCCCGATGAGCTTGTCGCGATGGGTTTTTACAATCCGTTAAAGCTTATCGGTCTCGGCCCGGAAAATATTAAAAAGGGTCGAAGTCTTTATTTCGATGAGGACCGCCAAATTATTCATCTGGGCCAATAACAATCCTGAAAGTCTGTTTTTATACACTCTTTTTATGAGACCTTATCGGATTCCTGGCAAACCCTATAATCTTTATACCTACACCTTAATTTTCATTGACAATTATTTTCTAATATGATAGAATTATTATATTGGATGGGGCGGTGAGAAGGTTTCTTTTTTACCATACCAAACTTTCTCCTACCTGAGGATGGAACTTAGAGTTCAACAAGGCTGTAAGTGTAGCTCGGAAGCTGTTAACTCATCTTGTTGTGTTTTATAAAACTCAGGAGAAGAAAA
>CAZJIR010000151.1:0-1134 GCA_964546095.1 uncultured Pirellulales bacterium | reverse complement strand
AAAATGCGTTTTGTTCTGATACGTCAGGATTTCTTTCCAGGTGGAATTCTAAGGCACTTTTTTATTTGCTTATTATTAGCAATTCTGCTGATTAGCGGATGTGACGACGATGATGGCGAAAAAGGCTCATACACAAGTTACTCTGAAGATACATATGCGTATGGAGACAACTTGCTTTATGGAGATAGTCCACCAAATGATGACGGTCTTATAAATGGAGACAACCCGACGATTGTCACTCCAGCCCCAGGTGCTGTTATTCTAAGCGGCATTGGTGCAGGTCTTGTCATTTGGCTTCGCAGACGCAGAATTTCTTATTTTAGGTAATTTCTTGGTCACGGTATAGTGATTTGCTAATCACCGCAAGATATCGAGTTTTAAGTGCCTATTACGCAATAATAGGTACTATCCATACTTCACGAAACGCGAATTAATTGCCTTTTTACTTTACAATCAGGCCGGCCATTGCTAAAATCTCTTGGCGTAATGATTTGACCAGCAGCCAAAGAAATACATCAATTCATTTACGCTTTAGTGTTTATGTGAAATAGGAAAAATGGCTGGCAAAATAATTATTGATACCGAGCGATGCAAAGGTTGCGGCTTATGTGTGGTGGTATGCCCGAATAATAGCATCATCATTTCCGAAGAATCCAATAAAAACGGTTACTTCCCGGCCCAGGCAAACAATACTGATTGTACAGGCTGCGCTGCATGTGCAATTATTTGTCCGGAGGCTGTAATCGAAGTGTATCGTGATGAGTCCGGCAAAATCGAGATAGTCGTCGAACCGAATAAAAAAAATAAGCCTGGCATGATTAAGGGTAAGGTGTAGGACCCGTTAGATTAGATGAGAAGGGACAAATATGACCGAACAAGGACACATTTCTGACAGGTCATGCGAACGGGTTTTAATGTGCGGCAATGAGGCCCTTGCCGAGGCGGCTATCCTTGCCGGTTGTGATGCCTATTTCGGATATCCGATTACGCCGCAAAATGAAGTCCCCGCCTATATGGCCAGAAGAATGCCGGAGGAAGGCCGTGTCTTTGTACAGAGCGAAAGTGAACTGGCCGCGATTAATATGGTATTCGGAGCTTCGGCCACAGGCAAAAGGACTATGACAAGCTCATCCA
>CAZJIR010000150.1:0-6755 GCA_964546095.1 uncultured Pirellulales bacterium | reverse complement strand
CGATGCCGTATTTTTACGACAACAGTGTCGGAAACTCCGAGGCAACTATGACGTTAAGCTCTCGTCGGAACTGGACCGAGAAGGGAATTGGGTCTTTGACGCTCTGGTTCAGAGGCAATGCTGTAGGTTTTGTGGAAGACCCCGCAGGCACTTACACGATAAACGCTTCCGGTACAGATATCTGGAACACGGCCGATGAGTTCCGTTATGTTTACAAGCAGCTTTCCGGTGACGGCTCTATTATAGCCAGAGTAGAAAGCGTAGAGGACACGGATCCCTGGGCCAAGGCCGGCGTGATGATTCGCCAGACGCTTGAACCAGGTTCGAAATTCGCTGGGGTCTTTATCACACCCGGCAATGGATGCAGATTCCAGGCCAGGCTGATAACATCTGCTGATGCCACCAGCAATACTGACGTAGCAACACCTGAGGAGATAGCAATCACAGCTCCCTATTGGGTGAAGATAGAACGTACAGGAAACAACTTCAACGGCTATTATTCCAGCGACGGTGCCAACTGGGTGGCGACATCATGGAATCCGCAGAATAATGTGATGCCTAACAGTGTTTATATTGGTCTGGCGGTGACCAGTCATAACGCTAATGAAACATGCACTGCGGTACTCTCTGGTGTCCAGACTACGGGTACAGTTACTCCGCAGGTATGGGCGCAGCAAGCTATTGGAGTAGATATGCCCAGTAATGAAGCTGTGCAGATGTATGTTGTGCTGGATGGCAGTGCTGTGGTTTATAATGATAATCCTGATGCATCTCAGATAGCTGAGTGGACAGAATGGAACATCGACTTGCAGGTGTTTGCCGACCAGGGCGTGGACCTTACTGATGTCGATACGCTTGGAATTGGATTCGGTGACAGGGACAATTCACAGCCCGGCGGTGCAGGCGTAGTGTACTTCGATGATATTCGGTTGTATCCTCCGCTTTCGGAACCAGTAACATTGCCGTAAGCTTTTGGTTCTGAAGGAGTGGTGGAAAGTTAAGTCATTAAAGTTTTTCCGGCAGGATATAAGTGAAATATAACGAGTCCGAAAGTTATTATCAGTCGTTTTATTTCTATTCTTTATTGGAGGAGGATTATTATGTGCAGGAAATTGGTTTACCTGGTAATTTTTGTTTTTGTGCCGGCCATTGGTAGCGTGTCCCACGCAGGCCTGTTTGAACCACCCATTGAAAATCCGAGTTTTGAGTCTCCGGATATGTGTCCGGGCGGCACAGGGCAATGGGACTATTATGCTGATGATTGGATACTAAATTCTCAAGGTTCGGCCTATCTTGAAGATGGGTCATGGGAAATTACCGCACCCGATGGGTGCAATACATTCAAGTTGTGGGGTGGCGCAAATCTCTGGCAGCAGATAGGTACCTGGGACCAGAACACCGACTATGTGATAAGTATGTGGGTTGGCAGAGGCTATGCAAGCTCGGCTTTTCAGGTCGAGCTTTGGGCCGGCGGCAATCCTTCCCTCTTTCCGACTACCCACTATGGAGAAATAGATGCTACTGTTGGGGCTACACTTATTGAGGGAGCAGATTTAACTCCTACAGTAACGGTTGGAGAAAGCGAATGGATGACTCTGATACTAAACACCGGAACTGGTTTCAGTTCGGGGGATGCGCTGTGGATTAGAATCGAGTGCATAAGCCCTGATGGTACGGCTACCTGGGTTGACAATGTGGAGGTTTTCGCACGAGTTGATCCTACCCTTGCCTCTGACCCGAATCCTGTTAGTGATAAAACAGATGTACTGAGAGATGTGGTCCTTGGCTGGAAGCCGGGAATTTGTGCCGATAAGCACGATGTGTATTTCGGCACGGTTTTCGACGGTGTAAGCAGCGCCGACAGAACCAATCCGCTGAGCGTTCTGGTTCGTCAAGGCCAAGATGTTAATAATTATAATCCTGATGGGCTTCTGGAATTCGGCCAGAAATATTACTGGCGGATTGATGAAGTGAACGCACCCCCAGACAATACGATATTCGCAGGTGAAGTATGGAGCTTTACGGTCGAACTTTTTGCTTATCCAATCTTAGGTGAGAATATAACTGTTATAGCTTCAAGCTGTGAGGAAGGTAAGGAACCTGGGAATATAATTGACGGCTCGGGACTGGATGAAAGTGGGTTATTGCACGGCAAAGGTGACGAAGATTTGTGGTTGAGTAGCAGAGATGGAGAGCAGCCGACCTGGATAGAATTTGAATTCGATAAAGTTTATAAGCTGCACGAAATGTGGGCATGGAACTATAACGAAAGTCTGGAGCCGGTCATCGGTTTGGGATTCAAAGATGTTTCCATTGAATATTCTCTCAATGGCACCGACTATACAACATTGGGAACTACTCATGAATTTGCCCAGGCCCCCGGTGATAATGACTATGCGCATAATACCACTGTTGAATTTAATGATGTTGCAGCGAAGTTCGTCAGGCTGACAGCAAATAGTAACTGGGGAGGTATCCTGGCTCAATATGGCCTGAGCGAGGTGCGATTCCTCCAGATACCCGTGCATGCAAAAGAGCCCGGCCCGGATTCAGGGGCAACAGATGTTGCTTTGGAGCCGACACTTGGCTGGAGAGTGGGAAGAGAGGCGGCCGAACATAACGTTTACTTTGGCGATGACGAGCAGGCTGTCATAGAGAGCACAGCCGACGTTACTACCGTCGTTGAAAACAGCTATGGTCCTTTAGACCTCGATTTGGGCAAGACTTACTACTGGAGGGTCGATGAAGTCAATAACGCTGAGACCCCCGGCACATGGCAGGGCGAGGTCTGGGATTTTACGACTCACGAATATTTTGTCGTGGACGATTTTGAGGATTACAATGACTATCCGCCTGACAGGATATTTGATAAGTGGATAGATGGTTATGGCATTGCGACAAACGGTTCCACCGTAGGTTATCCTGAGCCTGATTTTAGTGCGGGAGAGCATTTCGTCGAGACAAATATTGTTCATAGTGGCTCTCAGTCCATGCCGTATTTCTACGATAACAGTCTGGGTAACTCTGAAGCGACTATAACATTGAGTTCTCGCCGTAACTGGACAGAGAAAGGCATCAGTAGCTTAGCCTTCTGGTATAGAGGTAATCCTGAGGCCTTTGTGGAAGCGCCGGCAGGCACTTACACAATAAACGCTTCCGGAGCTGATATCTGGGGTACAGCCGACGAGTTCCGCTATGTCTATAAACAACTTTCCGGACCTGGTTCGATATCGGTTAAAGTTGAAAGCGTTGAGGACACGGACCCATGGGCCAAGGCCGGCGTAATGATTCGTCAGAATCTTGAGCCGGATTCGAAATTCGCCGCGGTGTATATCACACCCGGTAGTGGATGCAGATTCCAGGGTCGGTTTATTATAGCCGGTGACGCCACTGCCGACGATTCAGTGGCGACCGCCGAGCAGATAGCAATCACTGCTCCTTACTGGGTGAAGATAGAGCAAGATGACGCCGACAACTTTAACGGTTACTACTCCAGTGACGGTGTCAACTGGGTGGCGATGTCATGGAATCCGCAGAGTACGGCAATATCTACGGATGTTTATATAGGTCTGGCATTGACCAGTCATAGTTCTAACGCAACTTGCACGGCTGTATTCTCCGATGTCCAGACCAGCGGCACGGTTAGTCCACAGGCGTGGATGCAGGAAACCGTTGGAGTAGATATGCCCAGTAACGAAGCTGCGCAGATGTATGTGGTTCTCAATGGCAGTGCTGTGGTTTATAATGATAATCCCGATGCATCTCAGATAGATGAGTGGATGGAGTGGAATATCGACCTTCAGGTGTTTGCTGACCAGGGTGTGGACCTTACCGATGTTAATACTCTTGGGATTGGATTCGGTGACAGGAACAATCCGCAGCCCGGCGGCTCAGGAGTAGTGTACTTCGATGATATTCGTCTTTATCCTTCGCGACCGGCACCGTAAGGGCGGGATTTAGCTGCTAATTAAAGCTGCGTGGTTGATATAGTAGATTTGTGTCACTTGTGGTTGCAGTGACACAAGTGCAGGCAATTTGGGCTTGTATCGATTTATTCGGTATAAGCCCTTCTTAATTGATAGATGATTCCTTCGAAGCCGGATATGCTGGAGTGAGCAAGTTATGCATCTTTACGATGTCATAGCGTAAAAGAGGCATATAATCCTTGACGGAGGATTGGTTAATGTGGTATAAATATAAGTGTAGTTTGGCTTTCCAGGAGGTGAAAATTACATTTTTAGAACAGACTTAATGTGTGTGAGATTGAGTTTTAAGCAAGAACTGTGGTGTGGCATGATAGGGGACTTTACGTTTTAATGGACAACTTATTTTTTGAAAGGGGGAGGTAGAGTCGGGTTGTAAAAAATTTATCCGGATAAATAAAAAATTTAATTGGTATGTGAGTACCGTCGGTAATTTTAGAATTTTTTTGTGTGTGGCTTAAATATGTAACTAAAGGATTTTAATTGTTTTATGGATTTTTTATGAGGAGGATTTTTTTATGTGTAAAAAATCATATCGAATAAGTTTTATTGTTTTAGCGTTAAGTCTGGCATCCACCACTTACGGCATAGGAATAGGAGATTTTGAAAACGACTTAGGTGGATGGAGCGTAGTCGAACCCAATGTCACGACAAGCTTTAGCACAACCGGTGCTACATCGGGCCAGAACAGCCTCAGGATTGAGTCTGTTACCGGCTATCAAGATGCTATCGTGTTTGACCTGTTTGGCCAGGGTATGGTTGACGAGTTCAGGAACAACCTCAAGGCCTCGATAGATGTTACACGGTTGCTTTCAAACTGGACTGATGTGGGAAGCTCATGGTGCGATATCTATATGGTCGTAAGGGCTGGTAGTAATGATCCCGAGAGTATCGAGAGTGTATGGGAATTCCGTGGTGATATGGAAGGGGAGGCAGATTGGTGGGTCGCTTTAGGGGATGAAACAATGACTTTCGTCTATGACTATTCTTTGACTCTCAATCAGATTGATTTTTACAACCTCGAGTATCTTGAGCTTATTGTTGTTACAAATTGGGGAGGATTCGACCCCGGTGGTGTTTACTATATTGATAATGCACAAATCTTCGGCGGCGGGCCGGCTTACGACCCGGAACCTGTTGATGGCGCCAGAGACGTTTCGAGAGCAATTACTCTTAGCTGGACGTCGGGAGTAAATGCCGATACACATGATATATATTTTGGCACCGATTTTGACGATGTCAACGATGCCGACAGAGCCAATCCGCTGAACGTATTGGTCAGGCAGGATGAAAATCTTAACACTTATAATCCCGGTAACCTCGTATCCGGCGAGAATTATTTCTGGCGGATTGATGAGGTCAGCGGCCCCAACATCTGGAAAGGTGAAGTCTGGAGTTTTACAACTGCGTATGCCAGTGAAGGTTACGTAGTAGGGGACTGGGAAAACACTCTGGACAATTGGGTTCTTTATCCGGGTAGCGATGCTATATTAAGTTACAGCCCGACAGGAGCCACGTTGAATGAAAATAGCCTCAAGCTTGATGTTACGGCCAGCTACTGGATTATACGTCTTAATCTTAATCCTGAACAGCTTGCAGCCCTTAAGGATAACGACCTGCTCACAATGGACGTTACATGGGTCAATTCCGAGTGGGCCGGTCAGTCCTGGGCCCAGGTTGAAAAAGTTGCTCTAAATTCCGCTGCGACCGGATGGTCGGAGATGATTGCCCCTGTTTCTGATACAGGTAATCCTGATGCTCCCGGAAACTGGGCCCCATCGGATTCGGTTGACATTGATACAAGAACATTAGTCTGGGACTATTCCGGTATCGATGTCGCCAGTATTGATGATGATGGGTGGACGCAAATCAATATCTCCCAGAATCATGATTCAGGCGCCGGTATTGGAACTTATTACTTCGACAATGCGAGATTTATAAATAGCAGACTTGCCTCCAGCCCGAATCCTGTTATTCGAGCAATGGATGTGAAGATAGACCCAACTCTTAGCTGGGAAGCGGGGAGGTCTGCCGACACACACAACGTGTATCTCGGCACAAGCTTAGGTGATATCAATGATGTCAACGCGGCTAATTTAGACAGCTACCCGGATGTCATTTTTACCAATGTTGATGTCACCAGCTATAAAACCGGAACATTAGGATTTAATACAACCTATTACTGGCGGGTCGATGAGGTCAATAATGCTGAACCCGATGTGCAGTGGAAAGGTGATATTTGGCGATTTACGACGGGTAATTATATTGTACTGGATGACTTTGAGGACTACAACGACTATGAACCTGACAGGATATTTGATGCATGGATAGATGGGTATGGTATTGAGACAAATGGTTCCACGATAGGTTATCCTGAGCCTGTTTTTGCTGATGGTGAACATTTCGTTGAGACTTTGATTGTTCACGGCGGTTCTCAGTCGATGCCATACTTCTACGATAACAGTTCCGCCGGGAATTCTGAGGCAACTATGACATTGGATGAAACCCGTGACTGGACTGAGCATGGTATTGATACATTGTCACTGTGGTTCAGGGGTAATCCTGCAATGGTTGGCAGCTTAACTGAAAATAATGGGGGAGCTTATACTATGACCGCCTCCGGCTCGGATATCTGGGGCAGGGAAGATGAATTCCACTTCGCCTTCAGGCAACTGACCGGTCCGGGCTCGATTACGGCGAGGGTCGACAGTGTAACGAATACGGACCCCTGGGCCAAGGCCGGCGTAATGATACGTAATACGCTGGAGCCGG
>CAZJIR010000149.1:0-6772 GCA_964546095.1 uncultured Pirellulales bacterium | reverse complement strand
CTATCAGCATTACTTTAGTCTTCATTTTCTTCACTCCTAATAAATTATTATCTGGAATTTCCCATTTGAAGGCTTAACAAACATAATTTTCTATGTACGATATTAATAATCTTACCAAAATCTGTCAAATTATCGCTTTTTTACATGAATCTATTTGGGAAATCCGGGTTAATTTTAAGCTTGTTCTAATTTGATTGGAAAGCGGATTTACCCACGTATCCGCTTTCGATGCAGAACTGGATAATGTCACGGGCTAAAGGCGCTGCGTCGCTTGAGCCGCTCTGGCCGCCTTCGACGACAACGGCGATTGCTATACTTTTGTTTTTGCCGTCAACGGCAAAACCACCGAACCAGGCAGTTTCGGGGGCTTGTGTCGAGCCTGTTTTGCCGAAAATTTTTATGTCCTGCTCGGCGAGACTTGTAAGAATCGGTGCGAATGTAGTGTAAGCTGTTCCGCCGGTCTCGTTAACAACAGCACTCATACCATCATAGATTACCGCTAAAGTCTGTAATGAAATACCAAGGTCGATGGTGTCAAATCCGGGATTATTTGGCTCATCTATAAACAGGTGGGGTGGTCTATACGCGCCGCCTCGGGCGATAGCGGCCATTGCGTTTGCGACCTGGAGCGGTGTGGCTCGCAGGTTACCCTGGCCGATACCAAACCATCTTCTTTCGCGTTCGCTAAGAGGCGGCACTTGCTCGAAACTTGTAATCCGGCCCGCTGGAGCAGTGTTTGAGATTACGCCTGATAATTGCCGCAGGTTTCTGCTGAGCTCGGTTTGGGCAATGGAAGCCGGCGGAAAAAGTATGTTTCGGCCGTAGCCGAATTTAAATAGCCATTGCTGAAGGACCAGAGGGTCGATTCTGTCTGCAAGGTGTGAAAAATAAATATTGCAACTGCCCCTGATAGCGTTGCGAGCGTTGTTTTCCCACCTGCCGTCATGGCCTGCTCTGTATCGATTGTAAAGCAAGCAGTTTGGCCAGCTTCTCGGTGCTGGTTGGGCAGGGCAGGATATGACCTCTTCGGGAGTGATTTTTTTGGATTCGAGCCCTGCGATTAGGATAAGCGGTTTTACAACCGAGCCGGGTGGGTACCACTCATTTATTGCTCGATTTATCAGCGGCTTGTTGGCATCGGCAACAAGAGTGCCATAGTCATATCTGGCGCGGTTTAAATCAAAGACGGGCAATGAAACTAATGCGAGAATATCGCCTGTTTCGACCTCAATAATTACAGCCGACATCCCGGGGCCGCAATTCGGTTCGTGAGGGTAATCAGCCAGATAGTTTTCGATTCTTTGTTGGAGTTCGATATCAAGTGTAAGTGAGACATCTTTGCCGAACTGTATATTTGTTCGACTTATAAGCTGGCTGTCTATGTCGGTAATCTCCTCACCTCTTCTTCCGCGGAGGAGAGCTTCGCAAACGTATTCGACTCCATCCTCTCGTCCGCCGAGTTCTCCCTCTAAATAACTTGATAATTTGTCATCTTCAAAAAGCTGTTTGTCTTCATATTGTGTTACGGGGCTAACCCAACCGATTGTCTGGGCGGCAACCGTACGATATGGATAAAATCTCCTTGCTTTCGGCAGAATCTGGATGCCTTCGACGTTGAGGAATTCCAATTGAGCGGCAAAGATATCATCGTCAGTTTTTAGCTCCAGCAGTCGCCAGGGCTTGTGCATATCGGCAATATCAATTTTGTTTACAAGTCGGATTCTTTCGAGTGAGTCCGGTTCTTTTTTTTCGAAATCAGCTATGGCTTCATACACGGGGATACGGATGATACTATCGTATTTATTAAACACTTCAGAATTTGTGAATTTGCGTCGCCATGCCTGAAACAAACGCTGGTCCCAGATAAAATCGTTTATTCTCTGTATTTCTTTTTTTATTTCTGAAGGTTCAACTGCTTTGAATTGGGCGCACTTGTTAATTATCTGGTTCAAATCGGCCATGCCGGTGTCCAGCTCTTTTTGTACTTTGGCTACTGCATCGACATCTTCTTTTTCGACTGCGCGTAATAACAAACCCTGCCTGACGCGGTCATCCATAAAGGATGAGAGTGAGTAATTTATACACAGTTGAAATTGCGGTTCATCGGTTGCTATTACTACTTTGCCGGTTCTGTCGAGTATTTTGCCTCTTACGGTTTTAAGCTGCTGAGATTGGCCTCTCTGGCGTTTTAAATCTTCGATATCGCTTTGAACTGAAGAGCTTGGGAGTAGCTGCATTTGAGTCAGACGGAGCAGGCAAATCAGCAGGAGCAGGCAGCTAAGGATTACAAAGATTTTAATTCGCTTATCGTACATTTTGTTTTTTTGTGATTCGTACTACGAACAGCAATCCAACGCCGGCGAGTTACGAGCTTAACGTCGTCCGAAGCGACTTGTTTTTATACGCATCCACCATGCCGACGGTAAGAATAAAAACGGTCCCACGAGGCCGGAGTATAGAGCAATTCCGAAAAGGGCGGCTAATATGTTTGGCGGTATTGGCTCACCCTTTAGATAGTTAAGGAAATAGACCAGGGAGCCAGCCAAAATAGCTGTGAGGAATATTGCGATCGCTTGATATGGCATTTTTTTGATAGTAATAACCTGGTGCAGGTAGGCGAGAGCGGTTCCGAAAAGGCCAAAGCTGATAATTTGCGGCCCCATTGTGCGGCCGATAAGGTCGGCGGCGAAACCTATTGTGAACGAACTTATTATCGCCTCTGAAGTATCGTAGTAAACAGCAAAGAATACGAGAAGGATTAACAGTAAATCAGGCTTAATATTCAAATCTGCAAAAAAGCTGGCTTGGAACACCGTGGCAAGAAGAACTAAAATTGCAAACCGAAACCATCGCATTTATATATCCTCTGTGGAGTCTGTTCTGAAATCCTTTAAAAACAGAAACATTTTTTACTGTGACGGATTCATTACGATTACAACTACATTCGTTACTTTTTGTTTTTGTATATCACATACCGGCTCGACCAGTATGTTCCAAAGCAAAGGTTCGGCATTGCGTTTACATTGAACAACTTTTCCGATAATCATTGGTATGTCAAGAAATCCCGGTTTTTTGGCGGCTATAATCTTACTGCCGACTTTAAGTTTATGCTTTACCATAGATATCTTAGCCAGGTTTTCGCCATTACCTCTAAGCCAAGCATTTGTGTTTCCTATTTTTACGGCTATATTTGATGTCGGGTCGGTAAACAACCTGACGCGAGCGGCGTGGGCATCGACATCGGATATAGTTCCAATGATGCTATTGTCAGCCAGAACGAATTGTTCCTTAGTCAGGCCGTCATCCTGCCCTCTATTTATATAAAGCTCACTGCGCTGCTTGTTTATTGAGATAGTAGTCACATCGGCTAACACAAAACCCATGCGTTCCCAGGCGGGTATGTTGCGCATTTTAGAGAGCTTTTGTACAATTTGCTGAGCTTCATCACGCTGTTGAGTAACGTTGGCGAGATGGTGTTGAAGTCTTTCGTATTCATCCCGGCTGACCATATCTTTGTCTCTAAGCGTTTGCTGTGTCCCGGCGGAAAGAGAAATATTTCTGCCAATGTGTAAGGGATAGCTAAAAATGCGGGCAAAAGCAAACTGGAATTTGTTCGTCAGATTTGCCGGAGAAAAAAGGAAGATGAACCCGGCCAACGTAAACCAGGTAAACAACATTCGTCTGGAGACTCTAATTTGCTTCCTTGCCATTCACATCTTGTGGATATCGTAATGTGTGTATTATTATTTTTTCAGAGAAAACACATTACGCCCGGTGGACAACGAATCATTCCCATCCGTATTCGCTATGGTCCATCGTATCTTTCCACAACTCCAGATTTTCAAGATATACACTGGTTCCTCTTGCTACACAACTGAGCGGATCTTCGACTGTTTCGACTTTAAGGCCGGTGGCGTTTGCCAGGACGGTATCCATACCGCGGAGCAGAGAGCCCCCGCCACAGATATGTACGCCGTTGTCGATGAGGTCTGCGGCCAATTCCGGCTCGGCCTTTTCCAGTGTTGTTGTAACCGTATCTATGATTGTGGCGATTGGGTCGCGCAATGCCTCACGGATTTCCTCACTTGTTATGACGATTTTTCTCGGCAGGCCCGAGATGGTATCTCTGCCGGCTATCTCCATCGTCAATTCCTCTTCAAGTGGGGCGGCGGAACCGATTTGTATCTTTACTTTTTCGGCTCTTGGCTCGCCTATGAGCAGGTTATAAGTTTTTTTAAGGTGATTGATTACCGCTTCATCCATATCGTCGCCGCCTATGCGAATTGATTCGGAGGTGGCGATGTCGGCCAGACTCATTATGGCCACTTCGGTTGTACCTCCACCGATGTCAACAATCATTGAAGCAGTTGGGTCTGTAATTGGCAGGCCTGCACCGATTCCTGCGGCCATCGGCTCATCAACCAGATAGACCCTGCGTGCACCGGCCCGTTCGGCACTATCTATGACAGCCCTGCGTTCAACAGCGGTGATTCCGCTGGGCACAGCGATTACGACCCGCGGCCTGATGAGGCCACCCCTGCCGTGCACTTTGCGGATAAAATAGCCCAGCATCGCTTCGGTGATTTCGAAGTCGCTGATTACGCCGTCTTTGAGAGGTCTTATGGCACTAATCGAGCCCGGTGTTTTACCTAACATTCCACGTGCCACCAGACCAACAGCTTCGCCGTTATTTAAGACAATATTGGTTCCTTTGCGAACAGCAACTACGGAAGGCTCATTGAGGACAATACCTTTATCGCGGACACAAACCAGGGTAGTGCAGGTACCAAGGTCGATACCCATGTCCATACTAAACCAACCTAAGATTGTGTCCAGTACCACTTTCGACTCCTTTCCAGATTTCCAAATTAGACTTTTTCGGAAACCATAATTTCTAACTGGCTATTCTCATATATAGAGAGCGGTATTGTCAATAGTGAAATTTACACAGGTATTTCGAATAATGTGCCATACTGCATATAGCACTTATATGCGACAAGAGCAGCGGTAGCCAACACTGCACAAAATGCAAAAGCAAGAATAATCGTGTAAATGTTATCCGGTACAGTTAGCTTTTTGCCGCGAGTCGGCCCGTTTGGACTCATATATCAACCTCGTATATTATATGTTTTAAGTTGTCTACAAATTAGTATTTACGTTGTCGCCGACTTTAGGCTGTTCCTTTGTAACGTTAATAAGTTCGATGGTGCCAACGGCCTTTTCAGGCTGAACGTCTAAAATCACAATATCGCAAATAAATTTATCGCCGCGAATAGTATGGAATCTCATACTTTCTTTGACGCCGTTTGCGGCACCGATGGATATCTCCGCCAAATTAGTTTCCAGATTCACTTCGGTTATTTTTCCTTTGAGGCCGATATCTACCGCCTGAGGAGCTACCTGAGCTTTGTCTATTATCGGTGTAACCATAGGTGTAGCAGCAATCACTTTACCGGTTCGTTGCATGAGCTGGTTCAATCTGTTTTGCAGCGATGTTTTTTCTTCAAGCAATTGTTTGGATTTTGTTTCCAGGTCCATAATGATTGCCATTTTTTCGATAAGAGATGCTGTGGTTTCTTCGAGCTCTTTTTCGCCTTCGATTCGCCTTGCATCAACTTTATTTAATTCGGCGAGTTTTTCCTGCAAGAGATTTCTTAGCTCTTCATTGGTGTTTAAGAATCTCGTATTAATATCTCTCCAGGCATTCTCCTGAGCGACAGCCTCCGTTGCTCGTCTTTGAGCTTCTACGAGTTGAGTTTCCAACTGGTCGACCTGAATATTGAGTTTATTGATCTGGTCTTTTAGGTTTTTTCCCAGTTGATTTGCCTGCTCAATTGTTTGATTTAACTGCTTTTTTGCGTTTTCCGCATTCTGCACTGCGGCCTGGTATCTTGTCCTCTGGTTATTAAATTTTTCCCTAAAATTTTCAGCGTTAGCGACATAGGTTACCACGATGCCGCAGAGAAAAATGGAGGATATTGTCAACAGAACTATTAAGACCTTTGTAAGCGTACTCAAAACAGGCTCCTTTCGATAACAATGTGTTTTCTTTTCAATGCACCCATTACCCTATTACAGGGCTTCCTAAATGCGATAACGGGATCTGGAAATTCTCCAATTTGACCTGCACCGATTATTTCTGAGCCTGAATTCAATTGGTGCAGGTTCGGAAAACGCGCTCCAATCCCTGATATTGCATATAATATATACCATAATTTTACGCTTAAAGCTCTTAAAGGTCAAGTTATTTTTGTCAAATAGCCCAAATTAAAGTGAATGATGAAAAAAAGAGTGTGCAAAATCCGATAACATAGTATTTTCAGGGGTCAATTTTCTCATTTTGTACATTGAAGAACCGCGTTGGCAGCAGCGATACGTACAAATTTTGACTCGTTTTGAAGCAACTGCGGGAGAAATTTTACCAGAGAAGGTGAGCAAATTTGCCCTATTGCCATTGCTGTGAGTACGTTTACCCTTTCGTTGGCCTGTTTATCCGGACCTACGTTGAGTTTTTTCTCGAAAATATCGAGAACTTCCGGCATGCCCGTATTGTTTCCAAGCCTGCCGAGCTGTTCGGCAGCAGTCAGGCGAACCTCAACAATATCATCATCCAATTTGGTAATCAGGATGTCTTTGACTTTAGGAGTTCCGAATGCTCCCAAAGCTCCCAATGCCCTTACGCCCATAATTCTGTCATCAGCAAAGGTACTATAAATTATTGCCCATATCTTTTGCAATACTTGCTCATCGCCGAGTTGAGCCCTGGCCTCCA
>CAZJIR010000148.1:0-6800 GCA_964546095.1 uncultured Pirellulales bacterium | reverse complement strand
ATTGATTATAATCCATACCCTATCAGGTGTCTCACCCTTTCAGGGGGCCAGTATATCTCTAAACGCTATACGCTAAACCCTATACCCTATCTTCCGTCTGATTCCACCAAATGTCCTACATACTAAAAATGGCTTTTAACAGCATTAAAAACGGGTTTTTAAAGGGCGATTTGACTTTTTGGCGTTTACGGGTATATTTAAGTAGTCGGATGGTAGTTATTTATCTATTATCAACAGGGGTGCTCGCCGTATGCGGACTTCTGGGAGGTGTATTACATATCCACGGTTTTTTGGTGGAATCGGTTTATTATGGCCGGAATGTTTGATAATAATGTTGTTTTAGAAGTTCAGCAGGCCAACGATATCGTTGACGTAATAAGCGAGCACGTCAGCCTCAAGAAAAAAGGCCGGGAGATGGTCGGCCTATGTCCCTTCCACGATGACCACCGCCCCAGCATGAACGTCAATAGCATCAAGCAGATATTCAAATGTTTCGCCTGCGGTGCCGGCGGAGATGTCTTCAAATTTATTCAGATGCGAGAGAACCTCACCTTCCCCCAGGCCATAGAAAGACTGGCCGAGCGGGCCGGCATAAAGCTGCAGCCTGCCCAATCCGTCAAAAGACCGAGCGGCACCCAATCGCAGGATGCCGACCCTAACAAACTGGCAAGACTCAACGCCTGGGCCGCTAAGTATTTTCAGAAAAACCTCCATGATGAACAAAAGGGCAAACAGACTCGCGACTATCTCGCCCAAAGGCAGATAACGCCGCAAAGCATAACAAAATGGCAGCTCGGCCTGGCGATTAATTCCGCCGATGATTTACTCAAAGCCGCTAAGGCGAAAAACATCCCGGCCAAACTGCTCGAACAGGCAGGCCTGATTACAACCATAAATCAGGATAAGTTTATAAACCGCCTGATTTTCCCTATTACCGATGTCACCGGCAGGGTTATTGGCTTTGGCGGCCGGACCCTGAACGACACCGGCGCCAAATACTTAAACTCACCAACGACCGTTCTTTTCGATAAAAGCAATTCGATGTACGGTCTCGAGCAGGCACGCCACCAAATTGTTTCAACCGGAACGGCCGTTGTCACCGAAGGCTACACCGATTGCATAATGGCGCATCAGTTCGGCTGCGACAATGTTATTGCGACGCTGGGAACCAGTTTCACCACCGGCCACGGACGCATTCTCAGACGTTACGCTAAAAAGGTGGTCTTGGTTTTTGATAGTGACATAGCCGGAATCGAAGCCGCCAACAGGGCGTTAGATGTCTGTCTTTCTCAGCGCATAGATATAAGACTTGCTTCCGTTCCGGATGGTAAGGACCCGTGCGATTTTATCTTGGCCGCAGGCAAAGAGCGATTCGAACAGCTTATAAACGAAGCGGCCGACGTTTTTCAGTTCAAGTGGGATAGGCTGGCCGCCAGTTTCGGAAAAGATGACACTCTCACCGGAAAAAGGTTGGCGATTGAAGAGTACCTGCAGACAATAGCCACGGCCTTATTGGCAGGCAATGTCACGCCTATAGACCGCGGATTAATAATCAACAGAATTTCGAATATTATTGGCCTTAACACTAAGCAGATAAATACCGAACTAAGCAGAAGAATCACCCGGGCACAAAGGGCTGCAAGCTATAACGCTGAAAACAAAGAAGCCCGGGACGCAAATTACGGCCAGGGCCTCTTTGCCACAGCTCAACGCGAGGTCCTTGAGGTTTTGTTGAATAAGCCAAAGTTCCTTAAAATTGTAAAACAAAAAATTACAGCAGACATCTTTGACGTACCGATATTGAGGCAAACAGCAGCGATTCTGTTCGAGACCTTGGATAGTGATACTGAGGTTTCATTGAGTCGGATATTAGCTGGTGTTGAATCCGTAGAGCTCGGCAACTCTATTGTTGAATTAAGTCAGGCCGGAGAGGAAAAAGGAAATTATCAATCTCGCCTTACAGGGGCTTTGAATATTATTGAGCGTTATAAGGCAAACAAACAGAACAGTAATATCGAAGCAATAGAGGATCGTAGACAGTTTCTGCGTAAAGTTCATGAAAGTACTGGCAAGGAGGACCCGCACAACGTGGGTATGGTATAGTGAACAACCGCCTACAGATGGCCGTAGAATACGATATACTCAGCAATGTTGGGGTTATATCGTGGTAGGGGATAATTTGAATTAAGTTATATCTGATTATGGTTTAACCTTATAGAACATATTCAAGGATGCAATTGTGGCAAAAAGAAGAAGAAAGAGAACAAAACCGGATACTCCTGAAAAAGTAGATCTTGAAGAAGAGTCCTCAACAACCATTGGTCTTAAGGATCCTGAGCAGCAGATAAAAATGCTCGTCGAAAAGGGCCGAAAAAAAGGTTTCCTGACTTACGAGGAAATGAACGATGACCTGCCCGAGGATGCAATCAGTCCCAGTCGCCTGGACCGTTTATTAGCGACCATTGATGAAATGGGCATAACTCTGGTCGACGAAGCCGATGTGGAATCTCGACAGGCCGCCAAGGTCCAGGACGAAGAGGAGTTTGAAACATCTGAGGACACATCAGACGAGGAAACTGGCAAAGAACAGCAACTAAAAGAGGAGGACGAACTCCTCGAAAAACAATTGGTCGGCGAGGATGCCTCTCGTCGTATCGACGATCCTATCAGAATGTATCTAACGCAGATGGGCCAGATTCCTCTACTGACGAGAAAATCTGAAATCTCTCTCGCACGAAAAATTGAAATAGCGAGAATGGCCTTTAGAAGAAAAATGCTCCAGTGTGACTATTGCGCAAGGAACTCGCTCGATTTACTACAGCAGGTACACAACGGTACGATGTCATTCGACAGAACAATCAAGGTCGGTACCGCTCCGAATTTCACCAAAAGCATAATAAAAAAGCGGCTCTCTGAAAATATCAGGACTGCAGATAAGCTGCTCACAATCAACCAGACTCTGTTTAAGAAAGTTCTCACGGACAAGAACAAAAACGAAACCAAGACAGCAATGAAGCGAATACGCCGGAACAAACGGAAAATTGCAACATTGCTCGAAGAGCTTAGTTTACGAACCAGCAGAATCCAGCCTGTTAAAAACAAACTCCACGGCATATGCGCTAAAATGCACCAATTAGAGCAGGCTATCGCAGCAGGCCCCGACAAACAGATAACCGCAGATGATATCGAGGCGATGAAGCAGGAATTGAACGGCCTTATCGAATTGGTAATGGAGACCCCAAAGCAGCTCGATAAGAGATTGAAAGTGCTGGACAGAGTCTTCGGCCAATACGAAAATACAAAGCGAACACTCTCCAGCGCAAACCTTAGACTGGTCGTTTCTATCGCCAAGAAGTATCGCAATCGCGGTCTGAGCTTTCTGGATTTAATCCAAGAAGGCAATACCGGCCTGATGAGAGCCGTAGACAAATATGAGTACCGAAGAGGATATAAATTCAGCACGTATGCCACCTGGTGGATTCGACAGGCGATTACCCGTGCCATCGCCGACCACGCACGCACCATTCGCATCCCCGTCCATATGATAGAAACAATGAGCCGGCTGAGAACGGCCGGTAAGGTCCTGCATCAGAAATTAGGCAGAGAAGCAACTATCGAGGAAATCGCCGAGGAAGCCAAGATGAGCATCGAAGAGACCCGCCGAGTCCTTAAGATTTCCAAACATCCCATAAGTCTCGACAGACCTATAGGCGAAAGTGAAGACAGCTACTTCGGTGATTTTATCGAAGATAATGAAGTCGATTCGCCCGTGGCATCGGCCACCCAGGAAATGCTGAAAGACAGAATCGATGTGGTTCTGAAAACGCTTTCATATCGCGAGCGCGAGATTATCAAGCTGCGGTACGGAATCGGGGATGGCTACACATACACATTAGAGGAAGTCGGCCGAATCTTCAAAGTTACACGCGAGCGCGTCAGACAGGTCGAGGCAAAAGCAATACGCAAGCTCCAGCACCCTGTCCGCGCCAGAAAGCTCGAAGGCTTTATAGACCAAAAGACGGCATAAAAGAATAAGACCCAAGACACAGGTCATAAGACCATAGACTTGAGTTCATATCTCGTAAAGTCTTTCCAAGAAGATTGGCCGGATGTGCTACATGGGAAATTAGAAGTTAAAATGTAAAATGCAAAATTGAGGAATCGCTGCGCGATGGCCCTTTTAAATGATTATGGATTAGTGATTATTGATTATTTAAGGAGATTGCCGCGTCGCTTCGCTCCTCGCAATGCCCCTTCGACTCCGCTTCCACCTTCGCTGAGCTGCTTCGGTGGACAGGCAGGGTGATCCCTCGACTTTGCTCGAAATGACAAGGGGGAATTTCAAATTTAAGATTTCAGATTCAAAATTGAGAGCCGCAAATTCCTTATGATATAACTTTGCGGTTTTGTTCCGTCAGGGCCGGATAAACTCCGGCTTTAGCGGCCTGGCGATACTGAGAAATTTGTGCTGACAAAGTCACCGTGGTATTTCTTCGCCGCCTCATCATACTTTTTAGCGGCCTGGATTTCGTCTTTGAATGGCCGGTAAAGCGCCCGTTAGTCAGGCTGTCAAAATATAGCTGAGGCGGGAGCAGGATAAATACTCCCACGGTGTACAAAGGAACGAGAAGCCTTAATACCCTTAAAAAAAATGGGGCTGACCGTGTGGTGACCAGCCCCCCAAATAGAAGAAAGGAGTAGTATTATGGTAGCAACTAAGTGTGTACAATGCCCAGAATCTGTTTGGACTTACTCGCTACATTTTTTTAACACGTACTTTACACAAACAGGTTAGGAAAGTGAAGGAACGGTGGATTATGAGACTATTAGCTTCTCCCCCCCAATTTCCCCTCATTTATGCTTGCTCTATATATACTATACTCGATTTTTGACTAAATGCCAAATTCAATTTTCTCACTATAATTCAATTTGTGGAAATCAGGCTTGTTTTAATGATGAGAAAGCTGTTTTTTTAAGTTTTTTATTGTTTAAGAAGGTGTGAGAAAGTTTTTTAAAGGATTATTTGAGAAGGTCAAAAAAAACAATTTCCTCAAATAATCTGTCTATTTTCAGGTTTCCCTTTTGCCAGGCTCAATGCCATTGAACTATCACATATATATAATCCATTAATGTTTTTTTCCTGGAAACATTGTCATTATTTTTAATCTGCAACTGAAGGGAATTTACCTTTTCGGGTGTGTCCATGAAACTTGTAATGTCCCATAAGTCTTTTGCCTCATTCGTTTCCCCTTTATATACGGGCGCATTTATTGAGGCCCAAATCGTCGGTTGGCCCGGCCAGCCCATACCTGCCGACCATAGTAATTTCCCCTCAGGAAATTGTTCCTGCTCGAAGTGCTCCATATAAATAACAACCGATTCTATAACAGCATCTGCTGGAATAGATATGTCTGCAAAATCATAGTATTTGGATAAGCCGGGATTTATTTCCTGTCGTTTGTTGTCACTGGCTTTCAAAACGTTGCTCGTACTATCTACCAATAATCTTTTCTTGCCTTCCTCACTGGGTTCTTCTGCTTCAATCGGAGGGGCCGGTTCTGGTTCCGGTTCGGGTGTGCTTTCCGGTTCGACCTTGATAATAAATGACTGTGTCTCTGAGGCAGGGACACTGCAATCATCCGTGACCTTGACAACAACATCATTATTTCCCGCCTGGTTGTTTGTTGGTGTCCACTTTATCAGGCCGGTCGCTGCATTTATAGTCATGCCTGCCGGTTTTTGGATTAAAGAGTAAGTTAACGTATCTCCTTCATCGAGGTCTATAGCGTCAACATCATAGGTGTATAGCACGCCGGCTGAACCTGCCGTTATTGCTGTTGATGTGAATATCGGCGTATCATTAACCGCCTCGACCATAACGTTCACTTTAGCTGTATCTGTTTTTCTCTCAACTCCGTCACTTATTGTGTAAGTGAACGAATCAGTACCGAAAAAGTTCTTATAGGGTGTATAGCTCACAGTGTTATCATTGTTGATGCCGACCGAACCGTGTTTGCCCTGAGTAACATTGGTTATCTTAAGCGGGTCATTATCCACATCAGTATCATTATCTAACACATCAATTTTTTCTATCGCCGTATCTTCCTGTGTCGTTACACTGTCATCATTGGCTGTCGGCGGGTCATTTTCCGCCATTACCGTGATTGACACCGTTGCTTCTTCGCTGTCTTCCTTCTCGTCATTGACCTTAAAAGTAAAGCTGTCCAGCCCGTTGAAATTTGCTTTTGGTGTATATCTGAGGTTCGGCGCCGTCCCGCTCAGTTTTCCATGGAACGGTCCTTCTATCACACTAAAGCTCAATTTGTCTCCGTCGGGGTCACTACCTTTTAGCGTAATCAATACCGATTTGTCCTCCTGTGTTGTCACATTGCTATCACAGGCAACAGGCGGGTCATCGGTTGCCTCGATCGTAATATTCACTTTAGCAGTATCAGATTTACCTCCATCGTCGGAAACTCTGTAAGTGAAAGAATTTGTACCATAAAAGTCCGACTTGGGAGTGTAGCTAAGCTTGTTGCCTGCTTCAATGGTTACAGAACCGTTCTTGCCCTGAGTTTCAATAGTAATCTTTTTAAGCTGGTCACCATCTATATCCGTGTCATTAGCCAGCACATCAATTACTACCGGTGTATCTTCCTTTGTTGTCGCACTGTCGTCGTTGGCGCTTGGCGGGTCATTGTCGGGCGTAACCGAAATAGACACTGTTGCTACGTTGCTTTTCACCCCCTCATAGCTGACCTTGAAGGTAAAGCTGTCCGGCCCGTTGAAATCTACATTTG
>CAZJIR010000147.1:4694-6892 GCA_964546095.1 uncultured Pirellulales bacterium | reverse complement strand
CAATACGTCTGGCGCCCGATAACGCTGATGCGCACTTTCTGCTCGGCTCTATCATGTTCGATACAGGACAAGTGGAAAATTCCTTCGCAGAGTACGAAGAAGCATCGCGGCTTTCTAAACAGCCCCGCAGGTTTGCCATCTACAGTCAATCCAGAATACTGAATACTTCGGCGCAAAACGGAGCTGTTTTTGTAAAGCAAAAGGTGGCCGAAGCTACTCCCGAGGAACAACTTGAATCAACGCCATCAGGCAAGCCGGAAGAAATGACGAAAGATGTCTCGCAAAGCAAGGTTTTGTCGGAAGCAGCAAGTGGCATGATTAATTTAAACAAAAAGCAACTTGATGAACCTTAACTGCGAGTATTGATTTTGTGAATTTGCGTGAACCGACCGTTTTTGAGCGAAAAAACATGAACATGGAGATTCGCACAAAAACGCTATACTGCTATACGTTACTTTTTGGCAGGGACTGTCATAATGCGAGCCCGGTATTTGGCTAAATTTATTGTTATTAATGAGATTATCAAAACGTGCTTGAGAACGGTTGGACAGGCGAATCTCCGAAAAAACTAAAGGAGAAAGAAAATGGAACGCAAAGGTTTTACATTAGTTGAGCTATTGGTCGTAATTGCGATAATAGCTCTGTTGATGGGCATCTTAATGCCCGCGCTGGCCAGAGTAAGGCAAATCGCCTTTCGAATGGTCTGTGGAACGAACCTGTCCGGCCTCGGTAAAGCAATGCTGATATACAGCAACGATTACGATGATGAATTTCCACGAGCCGGCGGCAGAGACAGCGACTGGGGCAGCAGCATAGTCGACTGGACGGCCACGAACCGAAAGGCCGCTTTTGGCCTGGGGAATGATGGCAGAGGCGGCCAAGCCACGATTACATCCAGCTTCTATCTGCTCGTCAAGTATGCCGAGGTTACGCCCAAGTCCTTTCTCTGCAAGGGTGATTCCGGGACCAGCGAATTTAAACCCGTGGACTATGACATAGGTCAATTGGAGCTTATTGAGCTTTGGGATTTCGGCGGTCTTCCAGGTGACGCCGCAATAACACACTGTAGCTATTCCTATCATATGCCTTATGGTCTGTACGCCTTGACAACATCGAGCGAACCGGGTATGGCAGTGGCGGCCGATCGGAACCCATGGATAGACTCTCCCGCAGCAACAGCAAAGACTATGGCCGGGCCACCCCAATTCGACCCTGATGGCGGTAAAGAAGAGATCAATGTTGGAAATGCCATTTCCCATCAGGAAGATGGACAAAACGTACTATTCATGGATGGCCACGTTGACTTTGAAAGGCAACCATTCTGTGGCATCAATGATGACAACATTTATACATTCTGGGATGGCGGAGACATTCGAGTGGGCGGCATACCTACACCAAGCGTCAGTGAACCCACGAATAGATTGGACTCTCTCTTGGTACACGATGGAGAAGTCGGACCAACAACCAGACCACCAACGGGCAGAAACTGAAATTGTGGACGATAAGCTCGCTTGGCAGATTAGGATGTTTAAACAGACTTAGGAAAATATCCTGATGGATATGGAAGGCAAGCAGCAAAGTGTTGTGACAACACTATATTATTATCCGGGTTGCATAAAGAAGACCCCTGCTTCTTTATTTCCAGACGGCCTTGTGTGACAGAACACAAGGCCGTCTACTAATTTTGACCAACCGTAATTACTCAGTTATTTGACCAAACATAGGATTTGTCTTGACTTGACGTTTATGTTAAACTGTGTATTCTGAATTTCTAAGGAATGTAAAATTGGGACAAACACTTACATATAAGATACTTGGCAAACACCTTGTCGAGGGTAAACTCACCGCTGGTGAGCAAATTGGAATTCGTATTGACCAGACGCTCACACAGGACGCCACTGGAACAACTGCGTTTTTGTTATACGAATCTATAGGGGCCGCTAAAGTTAAAACCGATTTGTCTGTCAGCTATGTTGACCACAATATGGCCGGCTTTGGGCCGGAGAACCACAACGACCATTTGTATCTGCAAACGATAGCTGCAAAGTGTGGTGTTTATCACTCACGGGCAGGCAACGGCATCTGTCATCAGGTCCATTTAGAACGATTCGGCAAACCCGGCGCGACTTTATTGGGCAGCGACTCACACACACCTACGGGCGGCGGAATCGGCATGTTGGCCATCGGAGCCGGTGGTC
>CAZJIR010000147.1:0-4684 GCA_964546095.1 uncultured Pirellulales bacterium | reverse complement strand
TGTAGCGGTGGCGATAGCGGGCGGGCCGTTTTATCTGAGATGCCCGAAGGTCCTGGGTGTAAAACTTACAGGCCGACTTAATGACTGGGTGGCGGCAAAGGATGTGATTCTAAAACTCCTGAGCATACTCTCGACAAAGGGCAACGTCGGTTGGGTGGTTGAATATTTTGGCCAGGGCGCTAAACAATTGTCTGTCCCGCAGCGGGCAACGATAACAAATATGGGCGCCGAACTGGGCGTTACAACGAGCATCTTTGCCAGCGATGAACAGACCGAAATATTTCTGGCCGCCCAGAAACGCCAAAAAGACTATCAACCATTAGCAGCCGGTTCGGACGCCGAATACGACCGCATCATAGAGATAAACCTGTCCGAGCTTGAGCCTATGGCGGCTTGTCCATCTTCGCCGGATAACATTAAGACTGTCCGTGAAATAGCCGGCATCAAAATCGGCCAGGTAGTGACAGGTAGTTGCACGAATTCGAGCTACGCCGACTTGATGATGGTCGCAAAGGTATTAAAAGGATGGCTTATCAATAATATGGTCGAATTCGCAATCGCTCCGGGCAGCAGGGAAGTCCTGAATATGTTAGCCCAAAACGGAGCACTGGCGGATATGATTTCGGCAGGAGCACGGATTTTAGAATCAGGCTGTGGGCCCTGCATCGGCCAGGGCTTTTCACCAGCCAATGATGTGATAAGCCTGCGGACGTTCAACAGAAACTTTGCTGGACGAAGCGGGACAAAGGGCGACAAAGTCTTTCTGGTCAGTCCGGAAACGGCGGTCGCTTCGGTACTGACGGGTAAAATTACCGACCCGCGCGACCTGGCTGAATTATTCGGCCTCGAATATCCCAAAATTGAAATGCCGGACGAATTTCTCATCGACGACAGTATGATAGAGCAGCCTTTAAGCGAAGCGGAAGCGGCAAAAGTAAAAGTCTTGCGTGGGCCCACGATTGTGGTTCCGGAAAAACCAGAACAATTGCCTGAGAAACTGACAGGCAAGGTATTGCTTAAATGCGGCGATAAAATAACCACCGACCATATTATGCCGGCCGGTACCTTTCTGAAGCTGCGCTCAAATGTGCCTGAGTACGCGAAAGTTGTTTTTAGCTGTTTCAATGAAGAAGGCAAACCGACTTTTGCCAAACGGGCACTTGAGCTAAAGGAAAAAACAATAGCCGGCGTTATTGTAGCGGGCGAGAGTTACGGCCAAGGTTCGTCAAGAGAGCACGCTGCGCTTTGCCCGATGTATCTGGGCGTGCGGGTGGTGATTGCGAAAAGCATCGAGCGAATCCACAAGGCGAATCTGATAAATTTCTGCATAGTTCCGATTGAGTTTGCCGACCCGGCCGACTATGACAAAATCAAACTCGGCGACGATATTCGGATAGACAATCTGCTCGAAGCCATCAAGAGCAGTGACGAGATTGAGATTATAAATGCGACCGGCTCATTCGAATTTGTCGGCAGATTTGAACTTTCCAAGAGGGACAGAGAAATATTGCTCTCAGCGGGACTTCTAAATTATACCCGAGGAAAAAGTAGGTGAATGAAAAGATTGTAACCATTTTCGGCACTGGCAGAGCCAAGCAGGGCGACTCAAATTTTCAACTCGCTTATGAAACGGGAAAGTTATTAGCCAAAACCAGCTTTACCATCGCCAACGGTGGATATGGCGGGACAATGCTGGCCGGGGCGAAAGGAGCCGCCGAAGCCGACGGAGAAGTTATTGGAGTTACATGCTCGGCTTTTAAGAGTAGCAAAGCCAACGAGTATATCAGCCGGGAGATAGTAACCGGCTCGCTTGAAGAACGGCTCGATACTCTGATAAAATTAGGGCAGGCCTATATAGTGCTGCCTGGCGGGACGGGAACGCTGCTGGAACTGGCGAAGGTCTGGGAATTAAAAAACAAGGGCTTTCTCAAAACAGATAAACCGATTATACTTTTAGGCGAATTCTGGAAACCTTTAATCGAGCTTGTCGCAAGCGACGACCCCGACAGCAGCCGATATGTCAAATCGGCAAATGAGCCGAAAGAAGCAGTAAGATTGATTATTGAAAACTTAAAACCATAAACCATCGATATGAGCAAAAAACTTATACTTTTTAACTTAATATTCCTTATGTGCACCGCCTCTATGGTATGGGAGCTCGAGACAACCAAGGAACACCAGCCTTTGCTGCAGGATGGATTTGCGCTAAGTGGGGTTGATGGTAAACTCACCGGCCCCGACAGCAATGACGTACGGTTCTTTGAGCTTTCCTCGGATGTGAACGACTTTAGAGAACAGGTCGACGCGGGAACAAAGTTAGAGCTGCTGCCATCATCGGCGCTGGAAAAGACGATTGCCGACGCTAATGGAAGTTCCGATGCCTCATATAGGCTTTGGGGGCGTGTAACAAAATACAGGGACAGGAACTTTATATTTCCAAACCATTTTTTACCTCTCGACAAGGCGCCATCTCAAGAACCTCAAAAAACACAGCCCCAAGCAAGCAAGTCGGCTGAAAAACCACCTGTAAAAGAGACCGTACCTCAACCTGCTGTCAGCGAGCCGAACGATGTGTTAACATTACCGCCTGAGATTATGAAAAGGCTCAAAGAAGGCAGAACCATCAGCCCCGAGAGATTTAACCGAAGACCGGCGGTGAGTAAATCCGGGCCGGTGCAGGATTCCATCCTGGCCGACCGGACCGCATTTTTAGCCAAACAGGATAATGGCCAGCCTGTATTCGTCCTGGATGCTCTTGGCCTAAACGTCCGGCCGGTATCATTATTAGTATTGCCTTGCGAGGCGCTGGAACTGGCCGAGCAAAAGCAATCCGCTGTACCCGTGCCGATACGGTTTAAGATTGCAGGGATTATAACCAAGTATAAAGGGAAAAATTATCTGCTGCTGCAGAAGGCAACACGCATTTACAGCCACGGCAACTTCGGAATATAAAGGATAACCCAATGCCCCACGAACTCGACAAAATCCTCATCTCTTCCTCTCAGCCCGATTTTGTGGAAAGATGTACAAAGATTCGGGCAGGTGTGTTTAGCGCAACACACTTTGATAGCAGGGATAAGAGAGAAGATCAGTTAGACGCTATACTTAACGATGTGGGACAGCGCGATGACGAAGCCGTAGCCGAATATACTGAAAAGTTTGATGGTGTTAAATTGACTTCTGAGCAATTTCGTGTTTCTAATGAAGATTTGGAAAAAGCTCATAATGAACTTAATTCAGAACTGCTTAAATCAATCCGTCAGGCAATTAAGAATGTAAAAGAATACCAGAAAGAAATATTCATTTGCAACAAGAAAGCAAACCAGCACCCCGGTATAAAATACACACCTATAAAAAGGGTCGGCATTTGTGTGCCGGGCGCTTCCGCGCCCTTGCCTTCAACGGTGATAATGACGGCGGTACCTGCGCAGGTAGCAGGCGTAGAGGAAATTGTTGTAGTCTCACCACCGAGATACAAGGGTAGTATTCATCCGGTGATTTTAGCGGTCTGCAAGGAATTAGGAATTAACGAGGTTTATCGAATCGGCGGAGCACAGGCAGTTCTGGCTTTGGCGCGAGGAACGAAAACAATACGAAATGTGGACAAGATAGTCGGGCCTGGGAACGCCTGGGTTCAGAACGCAAAGAAGAAAGTTCTTGGGCTTGTCGGCATTGATTCGATAGCGGGTCCAAGCGAAGTCTTAATAATTGCGAACGAAAAAGCAAATCCATCCTGGATTGCTGCAGATATGCTAAGCCAAGCTGAACATGCGCCAGGAAGCGCTGTTGTATTAACAGACTCGCAAAAATTGGCAGTAGAAGTTCTGGAGCAACTTAAAAATCAGGTAATGCAACTAAATCGCGCGGAAGAAACAATAAAATGTCTTGAGGAATTCGGTGGCATTTTCGTATTTGACAATATGGAGGATGTAATTGACTACGCGAATGTTTTTGCCGCGGAACATTTACAAATCCAGTGTGGTGAACAAAGTGGGGACATCGCGGAGAAAATTAAAAACGCTGGTGCGATATTCATCGGCGATTTCTCACCGGTTGCTCTTGGCGATTACTGGGCGGGACCGAGTCATGCCTTGCCCACGGGGAGGACGGCAAAATTCTTTAGTGCTTTAAGTGCCAATGATTTTATCAAATCAACGAGCATTATCGAATACGACAAAGAAATGTTAGCCAAAAGCGCCGAGGATATTATCCGCTTAGCTGAGGTTGAAGGGCTTGATGCACACGCAAAGAGCGTAAAAATCCGACAAGAGCAGTAGAATATAAAGCTTCGGAATAAAAACTACACTTCCCAGTTGAGTTTATCCTTATATCGCCAGTAGAAGCGGCCCAATAGATGACCGGCGATAAACAACGAATAAACGAAAACTACATTGAAAAAGAAAAAAGATAACCAGAGAGAAGACAATCCTCCTATTCGCCTCAACATTGGCACCACGGCATTAAGTAAAATAAGAAATATCACAGCAAGGCAATAAAAGAGCATGACAAGTCCGCAGTATTGCAGAAAGGTGCTGAAAATTGAACGAATGAGTAATATGGGATTAAGACCATTGACTGAATCGAACATAACAACCGCCAATATCCCTATCGGAAAGAAGAAAATTCCATAGGTTAACAAGGACCATAAAACAATAGTGTTTATTTCGATTTCGTTAAAAAACGT